>NZ_JBITGZ010000043.1:0-47860 GCF_044457565.1 Kitasatospora sp. NPDC050543
CTGTGCATACCTCACAGCACACGACTACCGGGACCGACCCTCCACCGGCAGGCGAACGCTACTGCTTCACCCGTCCGAGCGACATCACGAATTCAACTTCAGTAGCGATTGAAGGCCACCCGTCCGCCGGCTGGCGAATCCTGTGTCGACGCACTGCGACGGCGGTGACACCGGCGCCGGACGGGTGAGAGCGGGTTGCCCCGAATCCTTGCCGGGTTCGTTTCACGGATGCGGGGTAGACGCGCCCGTAGTCACAGGACAGGAGCAGGTGGCCATGCCTCGCGGATCAACTCCCAAGCGGGAGCGTCAGTACGAGCACATCAAGGACAGCGCATTGGAGCGAGGTGAGAGTGAGAAGCGCGCCAAGGAGATCGCCGCCCGCACGGTGAACAAGGAACGCGCCCGCCACGGGGAGTCGAAGACCGCCAGCCGCAGCTCGGTCAAGGACACCTCCTCCGCCCACCGCGGCGGGCAACGCTCTCACAGCGGCTCCCAGGGCCCCACCAAGGAGCAGCTGTACAACGAAGCCAAGCAGCGCAACATCCAAGGCCGCTCGAATATGAACAAGAAGCAACTCGAGAACGCCCTCGGCCGATAGGAACCTGTGATCACCATGCTGCCCGACCCCTCCGACATCACCCGGGTTCCGCCGCCAGAGCTCTCGTCGCTGCCGAGGCCGCCGGAGCCTGTTGATCCACCCGGTCCGCCGGAGCCGACCGAGCCGCCGAGGCCGCCGGACCCCCCGGCGCCGCCCGGCTCGCCCACCCCGCCGCCCGAGCCGCCCATCCCACCCCGTGAGCCTGCCCCGCCGGAGCCGGGGCCCCGCGCACCGGAACCGCCCGACTGAACGCAGGTGAACGCAGGCCGCTCGGCGGCATTGGGCCCGCCGGGTGTCCGTCTCCGCAGGGTTCCCGCGGCGTTCCCTGCCCGCCCTGGGCTGGTGTTCACAGGGGTGACGGCGCGCCGAACCTGGCGCCATGCCGGGTGAGGACCTCGGCGCTGACGGCCTGGTGCCAGGCGGTCAGCGTGCGTGCCTGGTCGGCTGCGCGTTGGGAGAGACGATCCAGGTCGACCGGATCCAGTCGCGGGTCCTCGTCGGCGATGGCGCGAAGTGCCCGCCACAGTGCGGCCTTGCCCTCGACGCCGGTGCGCATCGCTTCCAGTTCGATCAGGTCCGACAGCGGGGCACGGCGGACCAGGGTGCCGTTGGGCTTGAGCCGGCCGATCCGCTCGCCGGCGACCCCGAGCCAAGTGCGGTAGTGGCGTACGGGCACGCCCAGCCGGTTCATGATCCGTACGAGTTCGTCCCGGTCCTCCTCCACTTGCCGGGCCAGGAGGCGCAGCTCGGCGGCGCGCCGGCTGTCGGAGTGGGTGTCGGCCATTCGACGGGCGAGAGCGGCACCGCCGAAAGCTCCGGTGAGGTGGTCGTTCAGGTAGATGTTCAGGGGCTGCGCCAGGCTGTGAGGAGACATGACGTGTCCTCCGGGGATCGGGCTCGCGGGCTGCCGCCCATTGCCGAGCGCGTCACGGTCGAACCGCAAGCGCCCGAGGTGCACAGGCGTGCTCTCTCATGGTGCCCCTCAGCGGGGGCCGACGCTTGGCGAGCACCCATCGCTCCGGCCCTCGGATCGACAGCGGGCACAATCAGACGGGGGCACCTTCACCGCGTGGCTGGGCCCTGCGCACGCCGGCGCCTCACGATCAGGGGCGACCCGGGCTTCGAGAACGGCATCGCGTTCGAGTACGCGCTCCAGGCGGCAGGGCGCGCCCGCCAGGAATCCTGCAGTGGACTGGCAGCGCGGCGCGAAGGCGGTGATGTCGCGCGCCGGAGACCGGGCAGCCCGGTGGCCGGCCTTGGCGACGGCCGGGAACCACGGGTCACGTCCCCGGGTAGCACGGCGGGCTGATCCGTACGGCGGGAATCTCAGAGCCGCTCTTCCATGCGGATGGCCTTCCTGAGCTCTTTGTGCGCGTCGCCCTCGTGGCCTTCGTGCTGTTCGAGGAGGGCCGCGGCGATCGCGTCCAGTTTGCGCTGGACGGCGTGCTCGGCGCGCCGCTCTGCATTCTTGAGCAGCGCCAGCAGGAGCAGTGTGATCGCGGTCATGGTGTCACCTACGAGGATCTGCCACTCCGTCGACAGACCGGCCGCGTGGACCGCGATGAAGGCGGCCACCAGAAGGACGCAGAACAGGGAGAAGGCAGGCGAGCTGGTGAGGTTGGAAGCGGTCTCGGCAAGCCGCTCGAACCGGCCGCGCGCGCCGTCACCGCGGTCTGCAGGGTGCGAGAGAGTCATGTCCCTTTCCCTACCACCCGCCGCTGTGGAGGCGTCCGACGCCACGCATGCCCCGCGCTCCCTCCGGACAGGGCCGCACCCCTTGTGAGCGGGAGCGGTGCCGCCCCCCGGGGGCCGGCACCGCTTTCAGTGCCCGACGGCGTCGGCAAGCTGTTCGTCGTCTGCCCGGCGGGCCCAGGTACAAACGCGCCGGGCGCGGTGCGTCGCGTTTCGATTGGAGCCGCCGTAGCGTCGTTGACCAGATCAGCCGTTTCGGACAGGAGGCAGCCAGATGGCGCCGACGGCGCTCTTCGACGTCGACGGGACACTCCTCGACACGAACTACCTGCACACACTGGCCTGGGCGGAGGCGCTCGCCCAGTACGGCCACACCCCGGCGATGGCCCGCATCCATGCCTCGATCGGCATGGGCGGCGACCAGCTCCTCGACCACGTCCTCTCCCAGGACCGCGACCGGGCGCAGGACGGTGACATCAGCTCCGCCCAGCACGCGCTGTTTGCCCGGTTCTGGCCGCGCCTGCGGCCCTTCGACGGTGCTGCCGACCTCCTGCGCGCGGTGGCTGTGCGGGGCTGGACGGTGGTCCTGGCGAGTTCGGCGTCCGGGCGGGACCTGGAGGTGATGCGCCGCGCCCTGGACGCGGACGACGCGGTCTCCGCCGCGACCAGCGCGGATGACGTCGAAGCCAGCAAGCCCGCGCCCGACCTGGTCCATGCCGCACTGGACAAGGCAGGTGCCCGTGCAGGCGAGGCCGTCTTCGTCGGTGACACGGTGTGGGACGTCCAGTCCGCGACCGCCGCTGGGGTGCCGTGTATCGCCGTGCTCTCCGGCGGCTGGAGCGAGCGCGATCTGCGGGCCGCGGGAGCGGTGGAGGTGCATGCGGACCCAGCCGCCTTGCTTGCGAGTCTGGCGGACAGCGCGCTCGGGCAGCCGCCGCCCTCGCGCCGTGGCTAGCGGGTGGCTGTGCGGCACGCGCCGGCCGTTCAGCCGGGCAGCGCCGGAAGGACCGCGCTCCGGTAGTTGTCGAAGAAGGCCTCGTTGTCGGGGCCGATCTGGCCGACGTACACCTCGTCGAAGCCGGCCTCGACGTAGGAACGCAGCGTCGCGATGTGCCGGTCGGTGTCGTTGCCGCAGTTCACGGCGTCGCTGATCATCTCGGATGTGACCAGCTCACTCGCCTGCTCGAAGTGCGCCGGGGTGGGGAGGATCTGGGCGAGTTCACCCGGCAACAGTTCGGTCGGCCACAGGCGGAGTACCAGGTCGACGGCCTTGTCCCGGTCCTCGTTCCAGCAGACCTTGACACCGCCGATCACCTGCTTGCCGGCGCCGCCGGCCGAGCGGAACTCCTCAACCAGTTCGCGGTCGGGGGCCATGGTGACGAAGCCGTCGCCGATCCGGCCGGCCAAGGCGGCCGCGTTCGGCCCGAAGCCGGAGACGTAGATCGGTGGCGCGTCGGCGGGGACAGTGTAGAGGCGGGCGTTGTCCACGGCGTAGTGCCGGCCGCAGTGGGAGACCTGACGTCCGGTGAACAACTCTCGCATCACCTCCACGGCTTCCTCCAGCATGTCCGCCCGCTCGGCGAACGACGGCCAGCGGTCGCCGTGCACGTGCTCGTTCAGTGCCTCACCGGTGCCGACGCCCAGGGTGAAGCGGCCGCCCAGCAGGACGCTGGAGGTGGCGGCGGCCTGCGCGGTGACCGCCGGGTGCAGGCGGACCGTCGGGCAGGTCACGAGTGTGGTGACGGGCAGGTCGACGCTCTGGGAGAGTGCGCCGATCATCGACCAGACAAAGGGGCTGCTTCCCTGGGCGTCGTTCCAGGGGTGGTAGTGGTCGGAGATCGCCAGGCGAGTGAATCCGGCGTCCGAGGCGCGCCGAGCCTGGTCGAGGAGCTGGGCCGGGGTGAACTCCTCGCAGGAGAGGAAGTAGCCGAACGCGGTCATGGGTCCGCCTGTCATTCCGGGGCCGCTGGGCGGCACGGTTCGATGACGCCCGGGCGCCGGCTCGTCCTTCGAAGCGCCGGCGCCCGGGCGTCCGGGAAGGGGTCAGCCGTGCCGCATGTCGTCCGGGTCCTCGGGCAGGGGTGGCGCGCCCTCGCCGGTCATCCGGGCCTGGGGCCGTTCGCGCACCGGCGCGTCACCGAGGCCGGCCGGCGCACCGGCAGCCGACCCGTCGCCGGGGGCGAGCCGGCCGCGCCAGCCGCCGCCTTCGCGGCCCTGGTCCTCGATGAAGCCCTTGAACCGCTTCAGGTCGCCCTTGACCTGGCGGTCCAGGACGCCGAGGAGATCGCCGGCCCTCTCGGCCATGCCGTGGGGCTCGAAGTCCATGGCCAGGCTCACCCGGGTGTGGGAGTCGTCGAGGCGCTGGAACGTCACGACTCCCATCTGCTGGACGTCACCCCCCACCGTGCGCCAGGAGATCCGCTCGTCGGGGAGCTGATCGACGATCTCGGTGTCGAACTCGCGGCGGGCACCGGCGACCTTCGTCGTCCAGTGGCAGTGCCGGTCGTCCGTCTGGCGGACCTCCTCCACACCGTTCATGAAACGCGGGAAGTCCTCGAACTGCGTCCACTGGTTGTAGGCACTGTGCAGCGGGACGTCCACGTCGATGGACTCCTTCACCTTGCTCACAACATTCTCCTTCCGAGCGATAGACCGGACATTCCGTATCAAGCGTGCGCCTGCCCTCCGATCGGTCACCTAATCGGGCAGCTCGGCCGTCTGACGACCTTCGAGGCGCGGGCCTGTCCGAGAAGCAGCGCGCATTCGGTCCCGGACACGCCACCCACATGCCGCAGGCCGCAGGCCGCGCGCACCTTCGGATCACGCCGAAGGCACTCCCGGCGGACGGGCAGCCCTGGCAGACACGCGCCCCGACCTGCGTGCCGAGCTCCAGGCCGGGCCTGGCCCCAGCCGATGCCCTGGGCGTGAATCCACGATCTGCGGGAAGGCGCTGAGCATGAGCGCCGAACACATCGAGAGGGAGCGAAAGTACGACGGAGGATGGCCACCTCGGCGGTTCGAGGGCCTGCCGGGCGTCGCACAGGTGGTGCCCGCCGAGCCGCAGATGCTGGATGCCGTCTACTACGACACCCCGGACCTGCGCCTGCTGCGCCGACAGATCACCCTGCGCCGGCGCACGGGCGGCAACGATGCCGGCTGGCACCTCAAGCTGCCCCGTGACGCGGACACGCGCGAGGAGATCCACGAACCGCTGGCAAGCGGTGCGACAGGTCAGGTGCCCTCGCCGCTGACGCTCCGACTGGCGGTGCTCGTACGTGGCCGCACGCTGGTGCCCGTCGCCCACCTGCACACGCGCCGACGCCGCGAGCTGCTGCTCGACGCGGCCGGAGCCACGCTCGCGGAGATCACCGAGGATCAGGTCACCGCCCAGACCCTCGATCCACCGTCCCAGGACAGCAGCCATGACGGAGCTCCCGCGGGTGCCCGGTCCGGCGGCCCCCGTACGCAGGTGACCGCCTGGACCGAGACCGAGGTCGAACTGGAGGAGGGTGACGTTGCGCTTCTCGACGGTGTCGAGGACGCGATCACAGGCGCGGGCGGGACCCGCTCCCGCTTCTCGTCCAAGCTCGCCAGAGTACTGAGCGACAGACGGACGCCCGCCTCGGGCCGGGTTCGGCTGCGCCAAGAGACACCCGGTGCGGTGGTAGCCGGACGGATCCGCGAGCAGTTCGGAACGCTCATGACACTCGATCCGCGGGTGCGTCTCAACGAGCCCGACTCGGTGCACCGCATGCGAGTGGCGGCCCGGCGCCTGCGTAGCCTCCTCAAGGCCCACCGCCGGTTGTTCGATCGCGGGCAGGCCGATCCTCTGGCCGCTGAACTCCGCTGGCTGGGAAGGTCATTGGGTCGAGCTCGAGACCAGGAGGTACTCGGCGAGCACCTGGCTGCTGCGGTCGACGGCCTGCCCCCGGAGGTACGGCGGGGCGATCTTCGCGCCCGGATCACCGGCCGGTACGCCCACGCCTATCGGCAAGCCTGGGAACACACGGCTGCTGACCTCGCCACTGCGCGCTATTACAAGCTGCTCGACGCACTGGAGGCCTTCGCCGACGATCCGCCCTTCGCTGAGCAGCCGGACGGCGACGGGAACGCCACTGAGCTACTGTCCCGGACGCTGCGCCGGGAACAGCGCAGAACGGTGAAGAGGCTCGACGCCGCGCTTGTACTCGACCCTGGGCCTGCACGCGACGACGCGCTGCACCGCGCCCGCAAGGCGGCCAAGCGTGCCCGCTACACCGCTGAGAGTGCCCGCCGCGTCTCCCCCGAGCGCGCCAAGAAGTTCGCCAAGCGGATGAAGTCCCTGCAGCGAGCCCTCGGCGCCCACCAGGACGCGGTGATCGCGCGCACCGCCCTGATGAAAGCCGGCTCGTCGGATGGAGGACGCCACGCATTCGCCTACGGTGTCATGTACGGGCACCAGCAGGAGGTGACCCGAGAGACCGAGAGTCTCATGCCAGATCTGCGCCGCCGGGCGCACAAGCACGGGCTCGCCAACCTCACCTAGCCACTGCTCCTGCCTGGCCGAACACCGCCAGGGACCGATTCGGCGGCACGCGGGTCGGGCGGTTGTCCGTCGGCCGGTTGGTGGCCGCGATGCCTTCGTCCTTTGCCGTGGGTCAAGGCTGTTCGTCGTCAGGCCAGGCCCTGATGTCGCGGGGCCGGACATACGGCTCCTCACCCTTCGGCAGGCCGCCCTCGATGGCGCGTTCACGGGAGAGCTCGGCGTCGAACTCCAGGCCGAGGAGGATGGCGAGGTTGGAGATCCACAGCCAGACGAGGAAGACGATGACGCCTGCCAGCGTGCCGTAGGTCTTGTTGTAGGAGGAGAAGTTCGCGACGTACAGGGCGAACCCGGCGGAGGCCGCCATCCAGAGCGCGACCGCGAGCAGACTGCCGGGGGAGATCCAGCGGAACCCACGGTCGCGCACGTTGGGCGCGGCCCAGTACAGCACGGCGATCATCAGCACGACGAGGAGCACCAGGACCGGCCACTTGGAGATCGACCACACCGTCAGCGCGGTACGGCCCACACCCAGCGCCCGGCCGACGCGGTCCGCCAGCGGGCCGGTGAACACGACGATCACCGCGCTCGCCGCCAGCATCATCAACAACAGCATTGTCAGGCCCAGGCGCAGCGGTGTGGTCTTCCATACGGGGCGGCCCTCGCGGATGTCGTAGACCGCGTTGGAGGAACGGGTGAAGGCCGCCACGTAGCCGGAGGCCGACCACAGAGCGCCGGCCAGGCCGACGATCATCAGGATCGTGCTGGTGCCGCCACTGTTCTGCAGCTGGTCGACGGCACTGCGCAGGATGTCCCGGGCGGCGCCGGGTGCGAGGTTCTGCAGATTGTCCAGGACGCTGCTCGTCGCGGACTGCCCGATGACGCCGAGCACCGAGACCAGGACGAGCAGGGCGGGGAAGATCGCCAGGACGCTGTAGTAGGTGAGGGCCGCGGCCCGGTCCGGCAGCTCGTCGTCCAGGAACTCCTTGCCGGTGCGCCGCAGCACGGCCCGCCAGGAGTGCCGAGGCAGGTCGCTGGGTTCGTCGGGGGCCGCTGCCTCGACCTGCCGGCTCGGGCCGGGTCCGTCGGTACTCTCCCTGTCTCCGGTCGTGTGCTTGCGGCTGAATAGGGATGCCATGCCGTGCGTCTGTCCGCAACGCCCGCGATGAACCTTCACCGAGCGCCCCCGAGGCATGGCGGCCCACCGCTGGAGCCCGGACCGGCCTGGGGCGCGGCGTGGAGCCCGTCTGCGAGACGCCGGAGGTCTCCGGCCTCGATCTGGAAGGCGGCCACCGGCGGCCCGACATAGATTGCGGGCATGACCAGTGACGCGGCAATCACCCCCGCCCTGGGGGTGCGCGGCCTGGACGAGATGTTCGAAGCGACCACGGGGGCCAGCGAGCAGCCGCAACCATGGACCGGCTTCGAACATATGCTGGACACCTAAGGATGGGCCGCCGCATCCCCCTGCGGCGCCCCGATAGCGGCCCGAGCAAAGACTTGCTGCCCGCTGACGGGCCAGCTGGCCCGAGGGCCAACCGCCGTCGCCGCACACACCGCTGGCCCAGCTCGCTCGCGCGCCTGGAGGCAGTATGGAGAGCCAGTTCGACGCCTTCGTCTCCCTGTTGGACTATCCGGTCTATGTGGTCACCGCAGCTGCCGGTCCAGAGCTCGCTGGGTGCCTGGTCGGCTTCGCCGGGCAGTGCTCCATCGAGCCCCCTCGATTCGCTGTGTGGATCTCCAAGGCGAACCACACCTACGGTGTCGCATCACGCTGCGACACGCTCGCCGTCCACCTCATCCCCCGGAAGCGCCATGACCTGGCCGAACTCTTCGGAGGGCAGAGCGGAGACAGCGCCGACAAGTTCGCGGCCGTCGCCTGGACACCCGGCCCGTCCGGGGTACCCGTTCTGGCGGATGCGGAAGCCTGGTTCCTCGGCCGCGTGCTCGACCACGCCGACTGGGGCGACCACGTCGGATTCCTCCTCGAACCGGTCAGCACCCGCGCGCCCGCGCCCACAACCGCGCCCACCACCGCCCTGGCCTTGCGCGATGTCTCAGACATCGATGCCGGCCATCCCGCATGACCAGACACACTCGGGCCCTCGTTGCCCGTCGCCACGGAGGCGAGCACCACAAACAGCTCCGAGCAGTAACCGGAGATCGCCGAGGGCCCGGCGGCGGGCCGGACAGAGCTCGTCCGGCGGGCCGTCGAGCAGCAGCGGCGAGCCAAACGCCGCCGCGGGCGTCGCCCGCGCCGTGCCGACCGGGGCGTGAGGCATGATCCGCTCCCGATCCGGGCAGCCGCCCGGCATGCTGTTGATCAGACCGCCGGGCGTCTATCCGCCCCAGGGCGACACCGAACTGCTCGTCTCCTGTCTGCGCCGCGAGTCGCTGGACTCCGCCAGCAGGGTGCTCGACCTCGGCACCGGGACGGGCGCGGTGGCGCTCGCCGCCGCCGGGACGGGGGCCCGGGTCACCGCCGTGGATCTCTCCGCCCGGGCGGTGGCGACCGCCTGGCTGAACGCCCGGCTGTACCACCGCAGGATCCGGCTGCGCCGCGGCGACCTCTCCTGCCCCGTCGCCGGGCAGCGCTTCGACCTCGTCACCGCCAACCCGCCGTATGTCCCGACCGCCGACGGGGTGACTCAGCCCGGGCACGGGCCCGCGCTGGCCTGGGACGCGGGGCCCGACGGCCGGCTGCTGCTGGACCGGATCTGCCGGGAGGCGCCGCGACTGCTGGCCCGCGGCGGTGTACTGCTGGTCGTGCAGTCCTCGCTGGCCGACGTCCCGGCCACGCTGGCCGCCCTGCGCTCGGCCGGGTTGCGGGTGACGGTGGCGGCCCGGCGCAGGCAGGCCTTCGGACCGGTGATGACGGCGCGCGCCGCAGTGTTCGAACGGCGTGGGCTGATCAGGCCCGGCGAGCGCGAGGAGGAACTGGTGGTGGTGCGTGGTGTCCGGAGGTGGTGAGCGGGACGCGACCAGGGTGGTCGTCGTGCCGGGCGGGCCACTGCTGATCGAGGGCCCGGTGGAGGTGGTCCTTCCGGATGGCACGGTCTGCGTCTCCGACCGCCCGGTGGTGGCACTGTGCGCGTGTCGGCGCAGCCGTCGCTATCCGTTCTGTGACACCAGCCACCGGCGGCGCGCCCGCTCCGAGCGGGCTTCAGGGCCGGACGTCGGGCAGAGGGCCGTCGGGCATGGGGACGTCGGGCAGCGGTGAGCGCAGCGAGCTGGCGCCGGCTCGCCAGTGGCCGAGCAGGTGATCGGAGAAGCGGACGTCCACGACCTCGGCGGCCGCGATGCCGAACGCGATGTCGTCCTCCAACTCGGGCTCGACAGCGAGCAGTTCGTTGATCACCCCGCGTCGGACCAGCTGCTCGTGAACGGCATCCGCCTCGACGTGCTCGCGGTAGAACAGAGTGCCGTCCGGCCCGGCGCCGAGATGTTCCAGCGCGGCCGCGAGGCGCGCGGAGCCCGGCGAGGAGGTGATCTCGACGGTGGCGAAGTGCCCGACGGCGGCACCGCGCAGCGCGCGGTGCAGACCGAACAGGGTCATCAGGTTGACCACGGCCAGTGCAGGCGCGGGGATCACGTCGAGGTAGCGTCCGTAGCGGGGGTCGAGGCCGAAGTCCGCCATCATCCGGGCGAACAGCACCGCGTGGGCCCGGTCGGGGCGCCCGGCACCGTACTCGTCGTACGCCACCGTCATCAGCACCGCCTGGGCGGCGCCGTGGATCCTGGGCAGCATCCAGAGTTGGGGGTCGGCCTCCTTGAGGTGGTAGACGGAACGGTGCACCAGGTACTCGCGGGCGTGCCGGCGCTCGCCCTCGGCGAGGAGGAAGTGGGACGGACCGGTCTGGTCGGCCGGCTCCGCCAACAGCCGGTCCAGAGCGTCCGGGAGCGGCGGGACGGGATCCGCCTCGGCCCGCACAGCGGCGACGAAGTCGCGCTCCAGCTCCTGGCGGAGCCCGAGGAGCGCGGGCTCCCATTCCCAGCCCGGGTCGACTCCGGGAAGGCCACGGTCGTGGAGTTCGTAGCAGAGGTGGAGGGCCAGTTGGTGGTCCTCACCCCACGGATCAGCGCCCGGGCCGGGCAGTGCGAGGGGACGGCCGGCGCCGGGGGGCCCGGCGGTCAGCAGCCCGAGCACCGCCTCGGACAGCGGCCCGCGCGGATCGGGAAGCCTCCTCATCGCCGGCTCCGGCGGCCGTCGGTACCGGCGTCGCGGCGCAGCTCACTCTCGATCCCAGGCGGTGTCGCCTGTGCTGTCGCCTGTTCCCGCCGGTCCATCGTGCCCGCCTCCTCGCGTCCGCCGTTCCTGCCACGGGAGCGGCTTCCCCCGTTCGGCCGCGGCTAACGCTCGCTGCGTCAGGCGCACGGCCGGCCGGCAGCTGTCGGCGGCGGGTTCGGGCCGACTTCCGAGCGCCGTCCGGGGCCCGGGACGGCCCGCGCCGCCTTGCGCGTGTCAACCCCCGCGCGAGCGGGCAGACGCGCCGGCGTGAACCCGATCGAACGGACCCTGCACGCTCTGGATCGCTTCCAGCAGCGCCACCGCCCGATGGGCCTGGTCGTCGGGGTCGTCAAGAAGTACGGCGACGACCGCGGCGGGCTGCTCGCCGCCCTGATCACCTACTACGGCTTCGTCGCCCTGATCCCGCTGCTGCTCCTGCTCAGTACCGCCCTCGGCTTCGTCCTGCACGGCCATCCCGGGGCCCAGCGGGCGGTGCTGGACTCCGCGCTCGCCGACTTCCCGATCATCGGCAACCAGCTGCGCCAGAACATCCACTCCCTCCAGGGCAGCGGCCTGGCGCTGGTCATCGGCGTCCTCGGGCTGCTGTACGGGGCGCTCGGCATCGCGCAGGTGCTCCAGCACGCGATGGCCGAGATCTGGAACGTCCGCGGGGTGCGGCGGCCGGGCTACTTGCCCCGACTGGGCCGGGGCGTGCTGTTGTTCACGGTCCTCACCGCCGGGCTGCTGCTGACCACCGCGGCGGGCACGCTCGTCGGCACCACCCTGGCCGGGACGGCCGCCCGCGTCGGGGGCCTGGTGGTCTCCGCCCTGCTGAACGCCGCCCTGTGCCTGGCCTGCTTCCGGGTGCTCACGCCCAAGGAGGTCCCCACCAGGGCGCTGTGGCCCGGCTGCGCACTGGCCGGGCCGCTGTTCACCATCCTCCAGGCCTTCGGATCGCTGCTGGTCGCCCACGAACTGCGCCACGCCGGCCAGGTCTACGGCTTCTTCGCGACCGTGATCGGCCTGCTCTCCTGGCTCTACTTGACCGCGCAGATCACCGTGTTCGCGGCTGAGACCGACGTCGTGCTCTTCCGCCGGCTGTGGCCGCGCAGCATCCTCCGGCCTCCGCTCACCGAAGCCGACGAGAAGGTCCTGTCGTCGGTCGCCCGGCAGGAGGAACGCAGCCCCGAGCAGCGCGTCGATGTCTCCTTCCGGGACGCGGCCGGGCCGTCGGGTGAGAAGGGCGCGAAGGAAGGCGACCGGCCCCGCGACGGCGGCCGCTCCGACCCCGGGCGTGAGGCCGGTGGGGGCGTCACCGATCGCCGATCGTGACGGGACGTGCGGTGGTGTGGTCGCGGGCCGTGGTGTGATCGCGGGAGCAGCGGGCAGGCGCGGGGCGTCCCGACACGTCGGGCAGGCCGTACCCCGCCCCGGGTGCCAGGGGGCGCAGGGGTCGAGTCGTCAGGCGCGCGTCGCGGATCCCGTGGGCCTCGACGGACTCGGAGCTGGCACGTGGGTTCCCACCGACGGGCCTGGCCCGGAAGTACTCAGCTGATCCCCACATCCCGTAGCGCGCGGTTCTGACTTGGTGCTGACCTGGTAGGCCAGTAGATGTAGCAGACACCGCCTGAACCGGCCGCCACCCGGCCTTCTGCGTCGTACCGCTTGGTCCGCAGCCAGATGTTCTCGAACTGGCGCCGCCTGTACACCCTGCGGACCGCGTCGTTGTGCGCACTCGCCGGGTCGTTGGCGATGACGTCGCCGGCCGCGGTGAAGCCGACCACGCACATGAGGTGCCCGGCGGTGCCGTAGCCGGCTCCGTCCAGTTCCGAGGCGAGGAAGGACTGCGAGGTGATGACGGGGATCCCGGCGCGGATCAGCCGCTCCAGCGCGTTGAGGGAGCTCAACCGGGTGACGACGCCCTGCATGCCGGGGTACGTCGCGGCGTAGGCAGCGTTGAACGGCCAGTTGCCGCAGCCCCGGTACTGGTGGTCGAAGGTGTGGCGGGCCGCGTGCTCGATCTGGGGGTCGGCGAAAGCCGGGTCGACCCAGGCGAGATCGGCCGGGGCCGGCCGGTGGCCCCAGTAGTCGATGACCATCTGCGAGGAGGTGGGGCTGCACCACGCCTCGCCGCCGTTGTCGTACTGCGGGTAGTGCCCCCGGTGGGTCTCCTGGGAGTAGCGCGGCACCGCGAGCTCGTGACCCGCGCCCTCCCCCGGCACGGACGCGGGCACCGTGAAGCGGTCGGGAAGGTCCGAGCTCATCGCGCCGACCCGCCGGACGGTGGGGGTCAGAGCGGTGCCCGGCCTGCGGTGGAGCGTCAGGCGCAGTGCGTACGAGGCCAGTCGCAGGCCGCTCGCCCGGTCGTCGATGGCGAGGGTGTCGGTGGCGACGCTGCTCCTGCCGTCGCTCTGCCCCTCGACCGACGTGCGACTGATGTCCCCCTGCGCATCACCTGCCGTCCAGCGGCCCAGGACGTACCAGGGGGTGGCGGTGGCATCGGTGTACGTCCCGCACAGCTCGGCCTGGAGCCAGGTGCCCGCCGGGGTGTGCGCGTTCCACGACGCCACGACCTCGCTCGCCGGGACGGGCGGAGTGTGGATGGGAGACGTCCAGGTCGCGTACTCCCAGCGGGCCGTGGTGCCGGTGTGCGGGTCGGTGTAGGCGGTGGTGCCGACGGCCTGGTCGATGACCAGGCCGGGGTGCTCGCCGGGCAGGACGCGGGTGCCGTCGTACGAGCCGGCGTGCCAGTCGGCGAAGCCCGTCCAGCCCTGGTAGTGCACCGGCGCGCTCCGCGCCGCACGCCCGGAGGCGGCGGCGGGCGCGGCGGGCCGTGCGGTGGTGGGCCTGCTGGTCATGGCTGGGCCTCCGGTCTGCTGGGCACGGTGTCGGGTCGAGCGGGAGGTCCGCCCCTGCCGGTCGCCCACCGGGCCGTGCCGGGAACGACGGCCCGGTGCCGCCACCGTGCGCCGCGGGCTGCTCCGAGGCAGCATCCTTGCACCGCTCGCGCCGCGCGGGCAGAAGACGCCACGACGTGGGCGGCGCGGAGCAGCGGACGGCGGAGCAGCGGACGGTGTCACGCGGCACGGCACGGCGAGTCGCCGCGAGGTCGGCGGTGAGGTTGCCCGACGAGCCGTCACCCGGCGGGCGCCGGGCGCCGGTGAAAGAGTGGTGCGCCGGAAGTCATCCTCACGACGAGCCCTTGTCCCTCGGGCGGGGGAGGTGGCCGCGCCGGTCGGCTTCGTAGCGTGCAGGCATGACTTCGACACATCCGAGCATCCGCCGTTGGGTCCGGGGCCTCGCCCTCGCCGGGCTGTTGAGCTCCGCCGCCGTCCCGGCCGCCCACGCGCTGCCGGCGCAGGGACTGCCCACCGCTCAGGCCGCGCAGGCGGCCTCCCGGCAGCCCACCGCGATGACCCTGCCCTCCCCCGGCGGCCCGTATCGGGTCGGTATCACCGATCTCCACCTGGTCGACCGGTCCCGGCCCGATCCCTGGCGGCCGGAGCAGCCTTCCAGGGAGCTGATGGTCAGCCTCTGGTACCCCGCCCGCCCGGTGCACGGGCGGCCACCGGCACCGCAGTTGCCGCCCGGCACGGCCGGTGCCTGGGGAGCGATGGCCGCGCAGCCGGCGGACCAGGGCGGTCCCGGCATCCCGCTCGACGCGGCCGACTGGGCCGGCACCCGCACACACGCGCAGCCGGGCGTCCCGGTGCAGCGCCGCCACGGCGGGCTGCCGGTGGTGCTCTACTCACCGGGCAGGAACGTCCCGCGCGGGATGGGCACGGTGCTGGCAGAGGAGTTGGCGAGCCGGGGCTACCTGGTGGTGAGCATCGACCACACCTACGAGACGACGGCGGTCGAGTTCCCCGGTGGCCGGGTGGCCGCCCTGGACCTCTCGACGGAGCGCGCGACGCTCCAGAAGCTGCTCGACGTCAGGGTGGACGACACCCGGTTCGTCCTGGACCAGTTGGCGGCCGTCGACGCCGGACGCAACCCGGACGCCGAGCACCGGCCGCTCCCGGCGGGTCTCTCCCGCGCACTGGATCTGTCCCGGACGGGCATGTTCGGCCACTCGATCGGGGGCGCGACCGCGGCGCAGGTCATGCACGACGACCCGCGCGTCAAGGCGGCCGCCGACCTCGACGGAGGATTCGTCCTCGGCCCCGGGGAGCCGATCGGCAGCGTCGTCCAGGACGGCCTCGACCGGCCGTTCCTGCTGATGAGCAGCGCCATCGGCGACCACCGTCACCCGGCCCACGCTCCGCTCTGGCAGAACCTGCGGGGCTGGCACCGCAACGTCCAGCTGCCGGCCGCAGCGCACTACTCCTACACCGACCTGCAGGCGCAGTTGCCCCAGCTCGGAGCGGATGACGGCCTGCCGGACGAGGTCGTGACCGGCAACGTGGGCACCATCGACCCGGCCCGCTCCTTCGCGGCGCAGCGGGCCTATCTCGACTCCTTCTTCGACCTGCACCTGCGCGAGCGGGACGACCATCTGCTCGACGCCCCCTCGGACTGCTACCCGGAGGCTCGGTTCGTGGACTGACACCGCGCCGGCACCGAAGCGCCGCACCGCGCAGCCTCGCCCGCCTCGCGATCCCCGGCAGCCACATCGAGCACGCCGGCCACACGGCGCTCGGCTCGCGCGTGACCAGGGACCACCCGCCGAGGCGAACCCCGGGGCGGGGGCAGCGCAGCCGAGGCGGCGGCCGGGGCCGGCGGATCGGGCTTGGGCGGTCTCCGGTGCAGGGGCCCGCCCGAGGTGCTTCAATTACCCCCGCCGGCACCGTACTTGATCACCTGGGAGCGAGCGCGAAGATGCGGAAGTCCTACTACGCGGCACATGTCTACATGATCCTCGGAGTGATCTCCGGGCTGTACTACCGCGAGATCACCAAGATCAACAAGTTCGAGGGCGACACCCAGCTGTCGGCCGTCCACACCCACCTGCTCGCACTGGGCATGCTCGGGTTCCTGATCGTCCTCGCCCTCGACAAGCAGTCCAGCTGTCCGGAACGAGACAGTTCACGTACTTCTTCTGGTTCTACAACGCGGGCATAGCGATCACCGTCCTGATGATGCTCTTCCGCGGCACCCAGACGGTGCTCGGCAACCACGTCCCCGAGGGCGTCGCGATGATCGCCGGCCTGGGCCACATCGTCCTCACGGTCGGCCTGATCCTGCTGTTCGTCCTGCTCGGGAAGCGGCTCAACGAGTCGGCGAGGACGGGACCCGCGGACTCGGAGCCGGTGGAGACCTCGGCCTGAGCCCGCCGCACGCGGCGCCCCGGGCGCATCAGGCCGAGCGCGTCGGGCCCGACGCGCCCTTGTCCGGGCGCCGCACCGGGCACCCCTGCAGCCGTCGACGTCGAGCGGATGCCTGTCCCGGTCCGCGCAGAAGAGGTTCCCGGGTGTCGCCCGAACCGTTACCACGACCGGCTACTGACGTTCACTCACCGGATCTCCTCGCGCGCCTGGGGACGGACTGCGCAGGACCATCCGGACGGCGCCACCCCGTGCCCCGGCAATCGCGTGGTTCGGCCGAGGCCGGCCACCCGTCGACGCTATGGTCGGCTGGGGACGCGGTCGGCAGCCGCCGCCCGTGCAACCGGTCGTGGCCCGGCCGGAGGGAGCAGGGGATGTCACGGATCCTGGTCATCGGTGGAGGGATCGCCGGCTCGGCGGCCGCACTGGGACTGCACAAGGCCGGCTTCGAGGTCAGCGTCGCCGAGGCGCATCCCGACACCGGCGCGGACATCGGTGCCTTCCTCACCCTGGCGAGCAACGGCATGCGCGCGCTCGCCCAGCTCGACGCGGCGGAGCCGGTGGCGGAACTCGGGTTCCCCCTCACCACGATGAGCGTCATCGACGAGGGCGGCCGGCAACTCGCCACCGTGCCGCTCGGGGAGCGCGACCACGCGCTGACCCGCTACCGCTGCCTGCGCCGCGCCGACCTCGGGGCGGCGCTCCGGCGCGAGGTCCACCGGCGGGGGATCCCGATCCGGCACGCGGCGCGGCTCGTCACCGTGACCGAGAGCTCGACGGGCGTCACCGCGGCGTTCGCCGACGGCACCTCGGCGACCGCGGACCTGCTGGTCGGAGCCGACGGGCTGCACTCGACGGTACGCGGGCAGCTGGACCCGGGCGCGCCCCGACCGGACTACGCGGGCCAGAGCGTCTTCTACGGGTACACCACGGACGCCGAGCCGCCGGCGGACGAGCCGTCGGAACGGATCACCATGGTCCGCGGCAGCGGCGCCGCGTTCGGGTACGCGTTCTCCCCGACCGGGGAGACCTTCTGGTTCGCGCGGGTGCCCGGCCCGGCGGTGACGCCCGAGGAGGCGGCCGGCACGACGCCGTCCCAGTGGCGGTCCCGGCTGGTTCCGCTGCTCCGTCCCGACCGCACGCCGGCGGCGGACATCGTCGCCGCCACCGCCGACCGGCTGATGGTGACCAACGCCCTGCACCTCAGCCCCGGGACCCGCTGGCGCGGCCGCCGTACCGTGCTCATCGGCGACGCCGCGCACGCCGCCTCGCCGGCCACCGGCCAGGGCGCCTCGATGGCGCTGGAGGACGCCGTGGTGCTGGCCAAGGCGCTGCGTGACGCCGACTCGCCCACCGCGGCGCTGGAGCGCTACGAACTGCTCCGCAGGCCGAGGGCGGAGCGGAACATCACCGTGAGCGCCCAGCTCACCGCGAGCCGGGGCACGGCGGGAGCGGCGGCGCCGTCACCGTCGCCGTCACCCGCTGCCGCCGCGCCCCCGGCCCGGGACTCCGAGCGTCCCGCCGAGCGGGTGGGCGAGGATCTGCTGCGGCTGCTCGACTGGGACACCCCGCTGCCGGAGGCCGGCCCGGACGCGTGACCACGGCCCGGACCCGCCCGGCCTCGCCCGCCCCTCCGGACCGGCCCGGCCCGGCCCGGCGACGGGCCCAGCGCAGCCCGGTCGGTCAGCGCACCGGCCGGCTCGCGGGGGCCGCGCTGCCCGTCCCCGCTCGACCGCGCATCCGCCGGACGAGGTCCTGCGCCGCGTCGGACCAGCGGTCGTGCTCGAACTCGAAGCCCGCCTCCAGCAGGCGACCGGGGACCACCGAACGGCTCTTCAGCAGCAGTTCGGTGTCCGATCGCAGCACGAACGCGCCGATCTCGGCCATCCACCGGGTGGCGGGCAGGCCCACGGGGATGCCCCGGGCCACTCGGATCGCCCGCATGAACGCGTGCTGGGGCTGCGGGTCGGGAGCGGCCAGGTTCACCGGCCCCGCCAGGTCGTCCCGGGCCACGAGGAACTCGACGGCGCGTACGAGGTCCCGGTCGTGGATCCAGGACATGTACTGGGCGCCGCCCGCGATCGGGCCGCCGAGCCCGGACCGCGCCAGCCGCAGCAGCAGGTCGAAGGCCCCGCCGCGGTCCGGGCTCATCACCATGGCGCAGCGCAGGGCGACCTTGCGGGTGTCCGGCGTCAGGGCCCGGTCCTGGGCCCGCTCCCACGCCATGGCGATCTCGACGCTGTTCGTCCAGTACGACGGGACGCCCGGCTCGGTGCCGCCGATCACGCCGGTCCGCTCGTCGTGCTGCGCGTCGAAGCGGTGGGCGTAGATGGTGGCGGTGCTCATCTGCAGCCAGACCCGGGGCGGCCGGGCCGCCGCCGCGATCGCCTCGCCGACGATCCGGGTGGAGTACACGCGCGAGTCCATCATGGCCTGGAGGTTGGCCGGTGTGTAACGGCAGTTGACGGTGCTCCCGGCCAGGTTGACCACGACGTCGCTGCCGTCGATCGCGTCGGCCCAGGGGCCGAGGCTCCTGCCGTCCCACCGGAGTTCGTGGTCACGCTTCGGCGTCCGGGTCAGGACCACGACCTCGTGGCCCGCCGCGCTCAGCGCGCGGGTCAGGATCGTGCCGACCTGCCCGGTTCCACCGGGTATGACAATCCTCATCGGTCCCCCTTGGTGCTCGGGGGCGAGCCTAGCCCAGATATGAACGTGTTCAAAAGCTGGAAGGCGAGACGGTGCGGTCGATGTGACCGGTACGACAGTCGGGCCGTCACCACGCGACGGTGGGCGAAGGCGAACGGGCGTCAGGTGAAGCTGGAGACCAGGAACTGCACCCGCCGGTTCTCGGCCCGCTCCGCCTCGCCGGCCGGCACGGTGTGGATGAGGTCCGCCGCACCACAGGGGGCGATGGCGATGTCGAAGTTCTGCGCGAGCGGCAGAGTCGCCGGCGGGATCACGCCGGCATTGGTGAGCCCGAGCGTGATCTGCTCCCAGACCCAGTTGGCCGCGCTCTTGGCGCGATCGAGACTCGCGCCGAGCTCCTGGGCGCGGCGCTGCTCGGAGGTCAGTCCCGGGGTGTCGACCCGGTCGGAGTGACCGAGGACGGTGACGGAGCAGAACTGCCCGCTGGACGGGAACCGCTCGGCGTCCACGGCGGGAGTGATCACCGCGTCGTTGATGGTGGTCCGGGCGTTCACCGAGAGCCGGTCGAACAGCGCCGAGAAGTCGACCTCCTGGGCGACGAACCCGGCGACCGGCAGATCGTCCAACGACTTGGTCATGCCTGCTCCTTCGCTCTCTGCCGCACCTCGGCCGCCGGGCCGGGCCCGCCCGAGCGGGCGGGAGCGACAGCAGGATGATCCCGTGCCACGCCAGGGCGAGGTCGGCACCACGCTGACCCCGCCCTCAGCACCACCGGGAAGGACGCCACGCCCACCCGTCGACCGACGCCCCCGGACCGAGCGGCAGCAGCCCCGTTCGGCCCTCGGGCGGCGTGCAGGGCTCCTGAGCGCGCTCGCGCCCGCGCCGCACTCCCTGTGGTGCGGCGCAGGCGCGGGCGCGCGTGCCGCCGATCAGCGCGCGAGGCGGCGAAGGAACCGTACGTACGGGCTCCACCGCGCCGGACGCGCCGGCCTGCCCGCGCAGGCCAGTTCGGCGCTGTCGAGACTGTCCTCCAGCAGGGCGTCATGGAGCGGCCGAAACAGCAGCGGCCAGGTGAGACGGGCCGCACCGCGATTGTCCATGGCGAGCGTGTGGCGCAGCGCGGTGTGCTCCTCATCGACGGCCAGGGCGGCGTACTCGTGGAACCCGTGGAAGCCGCGCGGCCCGGTGAAGGCGAACCGCACCCAGGTGCCGGGGACGTACGCGGCGACGGTGTAGCGGACCGGGCCGTGCCCGCCGACCGCCCCGGCGGCCAGCGGTCGGTCGAACGCCATCGGCGGCCAGTCCCGGCGTGGCCACAGCTCGTCGTCGCTGCTCGCGAGGGTGTCGATCAGCACCCCCACCTCGTGCTGCTTCGCCGCCAAGAGTCGCTCGTGCACGTTGTAGACGCCCATCAGTCCTCCCCGGACCAGTTTTGGAGGATGCTCTCCAATACTGTGCAGAGTACTCTCCAGCTCATGGCCAGACCACCCCGCTTCGACACCGATCAGCTCCTCGACGCCGCCGTGCGCCAGGCCGCGACGTCGGGCCCGGCCGGGGTGACCATGTCCGCGGTCGCCAAGGCCGTGGGGGCGCCGAGCGGTTCGGTGTACCACCGCTTCCCCGGCCGGAGCGCGCTGCTCGCCGAGGTGTGGCTGCGGACGGTCGAGGGCTTCCAGGAGGGCTACTTCGAGGCACTCGACACGGACGACGACGCGCGGCGAGCAGCCTGCGCGGCCGCGCGGCACGTCGTCTCCTGGAGCCGCGCCCACCCCGAGGAGGCAGCCCTCCTGCTCTACGGCGCCGAGGACTTCGCACGCGCCGACTGGTCCGAGGAGCACGTCCGCCGCGCGGACCGCGGCAATCAACGCGTGCGCGCCTCCCTCGCGGCCCTCGCCGCGGCCCTGGGCGCCGAGGGCCCCCAGGCCGCCGAGTGCGTCACCCTGGCCGTGATCGACCTGCCGCTCTCGCTGGTACGCCGCCACCTGCGGGCCGGCGGGCCGCTCCCCGCCCACGCCGAGGACCTCGCCGAGGAGTGCACCGCCGCCCTGCTCGGCTCGCTCCCCGCCGGACCGGCGACATCGCCCGGCACAGAGGCACACTGACGGAGAGTCGGCAACGGCTCGTCGGCAACACCGTGTTCAGCAACGCGGCCTGATGGTCGGTCGGATGTGCTCCGGCCCGCGAATCGGAATCTCGCTGGATCATGGATCGGACCATCCGATAGATTCATGATCATGGAAATCACCACCGCCGAGACCGGCAGCGCCCAGATCCCCGCACAGGCCGTCCTGACCCGCGGCGCCGAGGCCGAGACCTGCTGCGACCCGAGTAGCACGATGACCCTGCTCGCCGACTCCGCCGACACCCAGGGCGCCCTGACGAGCTACCGCTCGACCTTCGCCGAGGGCGCCGTGGGCGCGCCGGCCCACTTCCACGCCAAGGCGTGGGAGCTCTTCTTCGTCATCAGCGGGTCGCTTCAGGTCCTGGTCGGCGAGGAGATCACCGTCCTCGGCGAGGGCGACTTCCTCGCGGTGCCGCCGCGCACCCCGCACGCCTTCGCCGCCGCTCCCGGTTGCACGGCCGACGTGCTGTTCGTCTTCACCCCGGGCATGGAGCGCTTCGACTACCTGCGGCTGCTCGGCCGTGTGATGCGAGGCGAGACGCCGCCCAGCGAGATCGCGGCCTCCTCGGAGCAGTTCGACAACCACTACGTGGACAGCCCCGTCTGGCGCGCCGCCCTTGAGGCCCGGGCCTGACTCCCGCACTCGGGGGGAGCTGACCGCCCACGAGCCCGGCTCCTGGGCGGTCCTGCGGTCCCGTCCGGTCCTCGCGACCGGGCGGGACCGCTGCCGTGTCGGGTGTGACCACTCGCCGGCCATGCGGCGACGCCCGATCACGCTCGCCCCGGGCCGGTCCGCCCCGCACCGGGCAACGCTCCGAGCCAGAGGCAGTCAGCCGGTGGTCGGCCAGCCGGTGGTCAGCTCGGCCACCAGCCGCGTGGCGACCGGGACGGGGACGCCGTGCCGGCCGGCCGCCCGGAGCAGCGCGCCGCCGATCGCGTCCAGTTCCAGCGGACGGCCGGCCTCCGCGTCGCGCAGCATCGAGGACTTGCCGCCGGCCGGGAACGAGTCGTACCGCGCCAGGGACTGTGCGGGGTCGGCCGGCACACCGCAGGCCCGGCTCACCGCGGCGGCCTCCGCGACGAGCGCCACCAGTTCCTCGCGCCGCTCGGTCCGCACCTCACCGATGGCCAGGCGGTACCTGGTGGTGAGCAGGGCGAAGGGCGCGAGGAAGACCAGCTTGGCCCAGAGCACGGCGCGCTCGTCCTCCAGTACGCGGGTGGTCACCCCCGCGGCCTCCAGCACGGCGGCCGACGCGGCGAGCCGTCCGGACGCCCCGGCCAGGTCGAGCTCCGTGAACCGGCTGCCGTGCTCGATGACGCCGGGCGCGGTACGGGTCGACTCGACCCGGATCACGCCTGCGGCCACCCGATCCGCGCCGTACCGCCCGCGCAGCGCGTCCGGATGCTCGATGCCGTTGAGCAGCGGCAGCACCAGTGCGTCGCCGAGGACGCCGGGCGGTACCCGCTCCAGCGCGGCGTCGAGGGCGGTGTGCTTGACGGCCACCAGGCACAGATCGACCGGCTCCCGCAGTTCGGTGTCCGCCTCGACCTTCACGGAGAAGTCGCCGAACTGGCCGCTGCGCACCTGGATGCCGTTCCCGCGCAGGGTCTGCGTGGTGGCTTCTCCGGCCACACAGATCACCCGGTGTCCGGCGCGGGAGAGTACGGCGGCCAGCAGGCCACCGACACCTCCCGGGCCGAGCACCGAAACGGTCCAGGGGCGCGGCGAGGCTTCGCCGGAGAGGGAGGAGAGCACTGAGGGCGGTCCTTTCGCACGGATCGGCGCGGGAGCGGTCGACGGCGGGTGAGCAACGGAGGTCTTGGCCGGCGTTCAGCAGCCGGTGTTCAGCAGATGGTGTTCAGCGGGTCGACACCCGCCCCTCGCCCCGGCTGCGGTCCGGACCGCTGCGGGGAGGGGGGACGGGTTGCCGCCCTGGGCCCTGCTGCGATCATCGGCGAGGATCTGACTGCAAGTCAATCCTAGGGTTTCCTAGCCCTGACCCAAGCGATAGCTTGGCAGCATGACCCTTGATGACCTCCGCGTCTTCGTGGCCGTGTGCCAGAGCGGGAGCCTGAGCGCCGTCGCCCGCGAGCTCTCCTGCACGCAGTCCGCGGTGAGCCAGCACGTGAAGCGGTTGGAGCGGGAAACGGGTGCCCGGCTGCTGGAGCGTCACCCGCGCGGTGTGGTGCCCACCCCGGCGGGACGCGTCCTCCAGGCGGCGGCGGCGGACGGCATCGCCGGGCTCGATCTCGCTCTGCGCCGCGTGGAGGAGCTGGTGCGCGGCGAGGTCGGCTCCGTCCGCGTGATGACCGGGGCCACCACGGTGCGCCACTTCATGTCCGAGGCCGTCGTCGCCTTCCGCCGGCGCTCCCCCAACGTGAGCCTGGAGTTCCAGACGGAGAGCTCCAGCCGCAGGTGCTTCGCCGCGCTCGCGGCCGGCAGCATCGACCTCGCCTGGCTCACCATCGGTGCGCCGGTGCGCGGCATCGAACAGCGCCCGGTGGTCGAGCTGCCCTGGGTGCTGGCCGTCCGCGCCGAGGACCCGCTCGCCGGGCTGGCCGAGGTCGAGGCCGCCGAGCTCGCGGACATCCGGCACATCCGCCTCCCGGAGAACTCCTCCTCCCGGGCCCACCTCGACGCGGCCTTCGCGGAACTGGGCGTCCACGTCAGTTCCGAACCCAGCGTCGCCGACTGGGACACCGCGATCCTGCTGACCGAGCTCGGCCTCGGGCACGCGATCGTGCCCGCCCTGCCCGACCACCACGCCGTCGGTGAGGGCGGCCCGCTGCGATTCGTGCCCATCCCGGACCTCCCGCGGCTACCGGTGGGCTGGGCCGTCCGCCGGTGGGACACCCTCAGCCCGCTCGCCCGGACCTTCGCCGACACCGTCAGCGTCAGCTGCACCGAGCGGCCGTGAACGGCGGGTGAGGGCCACGCCCCGTCGCCGCCGGTACGGCAGCGTGATCGGGAGGACACCGAGCAGGCCGACCGCTGCGGGGACGGGCACGGCCGGCCCCGAGACCTGGATGCCATCCCCGTCGCCATCCCCGTCGCCATGACCGGCACCATCCCCGGCGCTGCCTCGGGGGCTTGCGCCGGCGCCGATGCCCGGTTGCGCGAAGGTGTCGGGCTCCGGGAGGGTCCGCCCGTGCGTGAGGGGCCAGGCCACCGCGATCGCCCGGCCCACCACCGCGCTCTCGGGCACCGCTCCGCCACCCGGCTCGTCCATGTGATACCGGGAGTCACTCGAGTCGTTGCGATGGTCACCCATCATCCAGAGCGAGCCGGCGGGCACCTTGAGCGGCCCGAAGTTCTGGTCGCCGCACGGCGTCGCGCCGGGGTAGAGGTAGGGCTCGTCGAGCGGCTTGCCGTTGACGTAGACCGGCCCGGTGCCCGAGCAGCTGATGGTGTCCCCACCGACCGCGATGACGCGCTTGATCAGGTCCTTCTCACTCGCCGACGGCAGCAGGCCGAGCCAGCTGAGGGCGTCCTGGGCGCCGCGCAGCACGCTGTTGCCGCTCTGGTGCCCGCCGGGCTCCCCGCGCAGCCAGTCGCTCGGGTCACGGAAGACCACGACGTCACCGCGGGAGGGCCCGGATCCGAAGTGCGGCGTCAGCTTGTCGACCAGCACCCGGTCGCCGATCCGCAGGGTGTTCATCATCGACCCGGACGGGATGGAGAAGGGCTGCACCAGGAAGGTCTTGATCATCACCGACAGCACCAGGGCGACCACGACCAGGACCGGCAGCTCCTTCCACAGGGGGCGCTGCGTCCTCGCCCGACGGGACTTCCCGTCCGGGTCGTCGTGCGGGTCCTCGCCCGGGCCCTCTGGCGCTCCCGCCTCGGCGGCAGCCCGATCCGCGGAAGCCGCCCCGTCCACCGAGGCTGCCCGGCCCGCCGAGGCTACGGGTTCCGTGCCCTCCGCCGGGTCCGCCACGCCGACCGAGGGGGCCGACCCCCGCTCGCCCGACGTTCCGTCATACCCGAGCCCGGCCACCGGATCCGCGGCGCGGTCCGCCGAGCCCGGTGACTCGCCCGCGCCTGAGCGTGCAGTGTTCAACGGCTCCCCCATGTCGTCTCCCGGTCCACGACGGACATGCCACGTCCGCGCAGCTCGTGTCCGGGACATCATCGCGCCGGCGGGGTGTGGCCGCGGTAAACGCGGCCCGGGCCCCGCCGCCCGGCCGTCCGGGCGTCCGACCTCAGCGCCACACCCTCACGTAGTCGACGCTGAACTCGATCGGGGCCCCGGCGGGGGGTGCGGGGTGGTACCGGCCCGCGACGACCGAGAGGTTGAGAATCAGGTAGGCCGACCAGGTGGAGCGGACCCCGACCCGGTCGGAGTGCACGCGGACGCCGTCCACGTACCAGTCCACCGAGTCGCGGCCGTAGCGGGTGCCGATGGTGACCCACTTCCCCGGGGCGATGTGCGCGGGGTCGGTGAGGTACTTGCCGGTGGCCCCCAGGCGGTTGGACAGTTCCAGCGTGGCGGGGTGGTCCGGGTGGTACTCGAAGGAGTCGATCTCGTTGCCGGAGCCCTTCCACGTCCACAGGGCGGGCCAGGCACCGAGGCCGTACGGCATCCGTACCCGCGTCTCGACGTAGTCGCCGGTGCGCACCTGGAAGCCCTCCCGGGACCCTTCGGTGGTGAGCAGACCGGTGTCCCAGGACCTCCGTCCGTTCTCCAGGGTATGGGAGCCGGGGCGCGCGGTGAAGGTCGCGACCCCGCCGAGCACGGTGACGTTGGCCGGGTTGAGCCAGTCGAGCTTGTCGTCGTCGGGGTTGTGGTTGCCGTACCGGTACGCGCTGGTCCGGTCCGCGACCCACCGGGCGCCCGGGGTGAGCGGCGCCGCGAACTCCTCGTACCAGGCCAGCGTGCGCCCCGCGATGGGTGCGGTGGGCGGCGTGGTGGGCAGGGCGGGCGGTGTGGTGGTGGCGGGGGGCCGGCCGCCGGGCAGTGCACACGACTGCATGAACGGGAAGCAGATGGGCCAGCCCGACGCCTTGCAGTCGCCGCATGCGAAGGCACCCGGCAGCGACCCGAAGATGCCGGGCATCTGGATGCCGAGCCCTCGCTCCTGCGGCTGGGGCGCCTGCGGGCGGGGCACGGAAGAGGCGCGAGAGGGTGCCGACGCGGACGGCGCGGACGGCGCGGTCAGCGCGGCCGAGGGCAGACCGGCGCCGCCCGCGCCGAGCGCCGCCACGGCCACGACCACAGCCGCCCGGCGTACCACGCCGGAGCGCCGCACGGACCTGTCCGCCCTGCCGCGGCGGCGGCAGCCCGAGGCGGTGGCCCCGACGGGCGCCACAGGGCGCCCCGGGCGCACTGGCCGAACGGGAGGCCCCACCCCGGCGCGCTCTTGGAGGGCCGGGCCGGCCGCGGACCGGGCCGAATGCTCCTGACGGCCATTTGGTGACAGTTCATCATAAGATGCCATGAATTCTGTATCTCATGATCCCCGGTTCTTCGCCCGCCGACCCGTACCGGACCCGGCACCGGGCAGGACGCGGACAGGGCCGGGACGCGCAACACCCGCCCGGACCTGACGACGCCGCAGGCCGAAACCCGCAGGACGACCGGCACGCTCTCGGGCAGCCTGGCGCGTCTTCAGCCCGCCGCACAGAGTCCGGCACGGTTCTTGGACCTCACCTCCTGGACCTCGCCGCCACCTTCCACCTGAGCGCCCGCGACTACCGCAGCGCGATGGGCAACTCCACGACCCGTACGGGTCATGATGATCATCAGCCTGCTGGCGGCCGCCGTGGGCCCACTCGCCCTCTTCGCCGACGACCCGACGACGGTGCTCATCAGTAGCCGGACGGGCCGCGCGAAAGCGCTCAGGACGCGGCCGTCGCGCCGCTCCACGAGCGGGCCGTCGCGGCCAGCGCCGCCGCCACCCGCGACCGCTGCTGCGCGTCGGTGCGCAGGGCGTTGGCGAGTTCCACATGGAGCCACGGCACGCCCAGGTCCGCCGCGAACCGGCCCTCGACGTTGGTGGTGCCCTCCAGGTGCCCGCACCTGTCCCGCCAGGCTCGGCAGACCGCGAAGCCGGCCCGTCCCAGGCCGTCCGCGGTGAGCTGGGCGGCCGGACCGGGCGCCGCGGTGCCGACCGAGACCACCGCGTCCTGCCCGGGCAGGCTGCCCTCGTCGAAGCCGTGCAGCTGGATGGCCGGCAGGCCCCGGCCCGCGAGTGCCTCGATGACCGCGGCGAAGACCGTGTCCGTCCGGTGCGCCGGGTCGGACGAGCCGTCGGCGCCGGCCTTGCGGTGTGCGCCGGCCAGCACGAACACGCCGCCGGGGGCCGCGCGGAACAGCTCGACGCCCAGCGCCTCGGTACGGCTGTCGAAGACCGGGTGGGGCACCTGCACCACCCAGGACGTCTTCGCGGAGAGATCCAGGTAGACCCGCCCCCAGCCACGCTCGGCAGCCGATTGCGGCGACGCGTCGGCGATCTCGGCGACGCGCCGGCCCGACCCCTGGTCCACGAACTCGGACAGCCGGTAGCCCACCCGCTCCACCGTCCGCGCGGCCTGCTCGGGCCGGCTGTCGAGCAGCTGGGTCACGCCGTCGGCGAGCGCCCGGCGCCGCGCCGCGTCCGGGATCCGGTACGACGCCGACGCGCTGAACAGTGAGGTGTACGCGTCGACCCGGCTCGCCAGGTCGGACGACTGCGGGCCCGCGTCGGCGTCCGCAGGCGTCCGCGCCGGCTGACCGGAGTGCCCGGAGTCAGCGAGGGGCCGGGCACGACCCGAGCTCCCCGCATCGGGCAGCAGGGCGGTCAGCATCCCCGCGAGCGCGGCCAGCAGGGCGGCGGCGAGCAGTGCGCCGCGTCGCGAACCCCGTGTCTCCATTCCCGAGAACCTACCTGCCCGGCAGTACGACGATCACCCCGGCGGATCGCCCTCTACTACTTCAAGGACGCGAATGTCTCAAACATTGCCTAAACGAGACCGATTCGAGATCGATCCTGGCCGATCGATCCATACGCTGTACAGGTTTGCCAGCCCCACCCCAGCAACCCCAC
The DNA here is from genome assembly GCF_044457565.1 of Kitasatospora sp. NPDC050543. NCBI lineage: Bacteria > Bacillati > Actinomycetota > Actinomycetes > Kitasatosporales > Streptomycetaceae > Kitasatospora > Kitasatospora sp. NPDC050543. Next base: position 28,099 of record NZ_JBITGZ010000043.1, read on the forward strand.
CCCAGCAACCCCACCCCAGCAACCCAGCCTGACCGGTCCTCCCGAACGGTCCTGACCAGTATCACTGCGACCGGCGTCGCAGCGAGCCGCACCGGAGTGGGCACGCCACCCGCCACCCGCCACCGCCCGGCAGTGAGGTCCCCACCGTGAGCACGTCCGCCGCCCGGCCGCCCCGGATGCACCGGCAGCACCGCTACCGCAGGCGGGCGGACATGCCACTGCTCGGCGGGATCCGTCCGCCCATCGCGTTGCTGCTGCTCCTGCTGGTCTCGGTCAGTGCCGTCACCGCCGTCGCCGTCGGCGGGCTGCGCCTGGACTCCACCCCGCAGGCCGTCCGGGAGTCCCAGCAGTACACGGCCGAGGACGGCGCCGGCGCCCTGCGGGCCGCGGTCAACGAGAGCGCCACCGATCTGCGCCGGGCCGCCGCGGGCTTCGACGCCGCGCCCGCCGGGCCCAACGACGTGCTGGCGACGCTGGGCCAGGCGTACCAGAAGTGGCGTGGGACGGTCGTCGTGCGGCCGGGCAGCGGACAGCTGCTCGCCGCACAGGGCGAGACCGTCCCGCTCTCCGGGCTGGACCTCGGCCGGATCACCAACACCGCGCCGGCCCCCGTCCTGACGTCCTCCGCGAGCGGCCCGCGGCTGCTGGTCTTCGCGCTGGTGGCCACCAAGGCGCAGGGGCGGGCGCTGCTGGTCGCCTCCGACGACCTGCGCCTGCCGAGCCTCTCCACCGCCAAGACCCAGACCGTCGAGGTACTCGACCCGGGCGGCCGGGTGCTGGACAGCACCGGCCCGCAGCTCGGCGCCGAGGGTGATGAGCGGATCGTCGCCGACGCCCGCAGTCGCGCCGCCCGGCAGCGGGCCGCCGGCCCCCGTCCGGGCACCGAGGAGAGCGCCTCAGGCAGCCTGACCGGCGCCGCCGACCCACACGGCGTCCGCCGGATCGTCGGCTACGCCGCCGTGGGCGGGACCCGGGACCTCGCCGCGCCGCTCGGGCTCACCGTCGTGTCCAGCACCACGGTGGACCGCCAGCCGGGCAGCCTGCGCCACCCCCTGCTCGGGCTGGCCGCCGCCGGCACCCTGTTGCTGCTCGCCCTGCTGATCGGCGGGCTGCTCGTCCGCACCCTCCAGCGTCCGCTGCTCCAGCTCTTCCTGGAATCGCGGCGACTGACCCGCGGTGAGCGGCTCGACCAGCCGGTGACCGGCCCCAACCGGGGCGAGGCCGGCCGGATCACCCGCGCGCTGGAGGAGATCAGGCGGCAGCTGCTCGACCCGGGCCGGACGCCCGGGCCGACGTCCGACGGCACCCGGCGGCGCGCCGGCCGGCGGCTGCGCCGACCCGGGATCGCCCTGCCGCTGGCGCTCTGCGCCGCCGTCGTGCTGGGCTGGTCCGGACCGCTGCTGCTGCTCGGCGGCAACAACGACTCGATCCGGGTCCCGCAGCAGGTGGTCGCCGCCCAGCGGGACCGCACGGACAGCACCGCCGACCGGGTCCGGCAGGCCCTGAACGAGGGGTACGCCGACCTGAGGTCCCTCCGCCGGGCCCTGGGCGACGGTACGGGCACCGCCCCGAGCACAGGCGCCGCCCCGAGCACGGGCACGGCCCCGGGCGCAGGCGTCGGCGCGACCCAAGGTGCGGGCGCGGGCGCGGGAAGCTCCGGTGACACCGGTGACACCGGCCCCCTGGCGTCCGAGGCCGTCCTGCGGGCCGCGCTCGCGGAGCACGGCCGTTACCGCTCGCTCTACCTCCTCAGCCCCGCCGGCGCCGTCCTGGCCAAGGCCGGCGAAGCCCCACGGCACACCGGCGCCGGGGCGGTCGGACCGGACGGTGTCCTGCTCCTCAACACCTCCGGCAAGGAGCCGCAGATCGCCGCCCGGGCCGCGTTGGGCGAGCAGTCCGACGCCGCAGCCGGCGAAGGCGCCGCCGCCGCGCCGGCCACCGCCACCCCGACGCCGTCCCCTTCGACGGCCTCCGCACCCACGCCGGGCACGCCCGCGGTGAACGGTCCGGTGCTGGTCGGCGAGTTCAAGCTCGACTTCCTCGTCGGACTGCTGGACCGCGCGGGCCTGGGGCACGTCTGGCTGCTCGACGAGCGGCAGCGGATCCTCGCCGCCAACCAGGGCTTCAGCTCGTTCGGCGAGCTGCCCGAGGGCCGGGCCCGGTCGGTCCTGGCGGACGCCTCGAAGGGCGCGAGCGCGGACGTGGCACGCGGCGGCGGGGATCCGGCCGTGTTGGCCGCCGCCAAGCTCGGCGGCAGCGGCTCGGTCGCCAGACTCGGCTGGTCCGTGGTCAGCGCCCAGCCGGTGTCCTGGCTCCACCTGGACCAGAACCGGGCCGACCGGCGCACCATGCTCGCCGGGATGCTCGGCCTCGCGGCCGCCGCACTCTGCCTGGGCTGGCTCTACATCGCGGTCGGTCTGCCGCTGCGCCGGCTCGCCGCGGCCGCCGAGGAGCTGGCGGCCGGCGACCGCAGGACCGTCCTCTACCCCGTCCACCACGACGAGGTCGGGGCGGTGGCCCGCAGCCTGGAGCTGCTCCGGCAGCGGCTGGACCGGCGGGGCAGGCGGCTGTCCGCCGGGCGCCCGGCGGACGCGCCCGCGCGAAGCGGCCCGCCCTAGGACCGGCCCCGGCCCTGCCCGCCCACCGCCCCCGGCCCGCTCCCGGCCGTCCACTCCCCCGGCCGACTCCAGCACCACCCGAAGGAACCCCGCTCCGTGCTCTTCCTCTACGTCGTCCTGGTGGTGTGCTGCACGATCCTGCTGATCGCGGGCATCGTCGAGCAGCGCCGCCACTTCACCGCCCTGCACCAGATCCCGGCCCGGGTACTGGTCAACGGCATCCGGGGCAAGAGCTCCATCACCCGGCTCTGCGCGGGTGCGCTGCGGGGCGGCGGCCTGGTGACGGTGGCGAAGACCACCGGCACGGCGGCCCGGTTCATCCACCCGGACGCCACCGAGGAGCCGGTCTACCGCAAGTTCGGCATCGCCAACGTGGTCGAGCAGATCGGCATCGTGCGCCGCGCCGCCACCTACCGCCCCGACGCCCTGGTGATCGAGTGCATGGCGGTGATGCCCGCGCTTCAGGAGGTCAACCAGACCAAGCTGATCCGCTCGACGATCGGTGTGCTGTGCAACGTCCGGGAGGACCACCTCGCCGAGATGGGCCCGACCCTGGACGACGTCGCGCGGTCACTGTCCCGCTCGATGCCGGTCGGCGGCGTCTGCGTCACCGCCGAGCGGGACCGCCTGCACATCCTGCGCGAGGAGGCGGCGAAGCGGGACTGCCGACTGATCGCGGTCGATCCGGAGACCGTCAGCGACGAGGAGCTGCGCGGCTTCAGCTGGTTCACCTTCAAGGAGAACGTGGCCATCGCCCTGGCCGTGGCCGAGCTGCTCGGGGTGGAGCGGGAGACGGCGCTGCGCGGCATGTGGGAGGCGCCCCCAGACCCGGGCGTGCTGTCGGTCGAGCGCTACCGCACCGAGGACGGGAAGCGGCTGCGGTTCGCCAACGTCTTCGCCGCGAACGACCCGGAGTCGACGCTGATGAACGTCCAGCAGCTGCTGGACCTCGGCGCGATCCACCGGCCGCTCAACGTCGTCATCAACTGCCGCCCGGACCGGGTGGAGCGCAACGGCCAGATGGGCTCCATCGTGCCGGACCTCGACCCCGACACGGTCTTCCTGATCGGCCACCCCACCAGGAGCGCCCGGGACGGCATTCCCGCCGGCTGGCAGGGCCGGGTGGTCGACCTGGGCGGCGACCGCCGCGACCCGGCCGCGCTGACCGTCGAGCTGCTGGCCGAGCTGGGGCCCGACTCCTCGCTGGTCGCGATCGGCAACATCCACGGCCAGGGCGAGCTGCTGCTGGAGGAGCTGGCCCTCCTCGACCCGGACGAGGACGACGACGCGGCCGGGTACCAGGGCGGGTACGAGGACGAGGCCGGCTACGGGACCCGGGACGGGCTGCGGCAATCGCCCTCGTACGACGAGCCGACCTACGCGCTGACGTACGAGGCGACCTACGGCCCGGCGTACGGCGTACCCCCGGCCGCCGGGCCGAGGTTCACGGACACCGTCCCGCTCCAGGCCCCGGCCCCGGCCTCGCCGGACCACCATCCCGCACCACCCCGGCAGTACCCACAGCACCAGTACCCGCAGCAGCCGCAGTACCAGCAACACCCGCAGTACCCGCAACACCCGCAACACCCGCAACACCCGCAGTACCAGCAGCAGCACCTGCACCAGCACCCCTACGGAGACCAGCAGTGATCCCCACCCAACTCACCCCCGAGATCGCCGCCATCGGCATCGCGCTCGGCCTGGTCTTCTCACTCGTCTGCTACCTGACCACCAACCTCTCGCCCGGCGGCATGATCACCCCCGGCTGGCTCGCCCTGACCCTGGTCGAGGACCTCCAGCGGGTGGCCATCGTGGTGGGGGTGACGGTGCTCACCTTCCTCGTCACCAGGCTGGTCCAGCAGCTCGTCATCCTCTACGGCAAGCGACTCTTCGCCGCCGTCGTGCTCACCGGCGTGGTGCTCCAGGCGAGCGTGATGCTGATCCTCCAGCGCGAGCTGCCCACCCTCTACGCCAACCAGACCCTGGGCTTCATCGTGCCCGGCCTGATCGCCTACCAGCTGGTCCGCCAGCCCAAGGCCGCCACCCTGATGGCGACCACCACGGTCACCCTCGCCAACTACGTGGTCCTCACCGCCGGTGTGCTGCTCGGCGCCCTGCCCGGCACCTGAGTCCGCCCGCCCCCGCTCCCCCGAGGAACCAGCCATGCGTGTCTCCCGCAAGTCCCTGCTCAGTGGCGCCTTCGCCCTGACGCTGCTGGCCGCCAGCGGCTACCTGACCGTGGAACTGCAGCGGCGCGACGCGGCCCCGGCGCCCTTCGCCGCGGCCCCGCTGCTCACCGCCGTGCCGGCCCCGGCCCCGGCCGCCGCCCGGGCGGCCACGCCCGCGCCGGCCGCCTACCGCTACGAGCGCCTGTCCGGACCGGACCGCACGGTGGTCCGGGACGCCTCGGGCGGTGTGGTCGCCACCCTCACCGACGGTGCCCGCACGGCGCTGCTCAGCGGCCCGAGCCGGACCTTCGCCGAGCCCGGCACCACCACCGCCACGCTCGTCAGCGACGCCTGGGTGCGGCTGCTCCCGCAGCCGTGGAAGGCGGGCGCCGAGGGCGAGGCCTGGTTCCGCACCTGGCTCCAGCAGTACCTGGGGAGCCAGGCCGACGACATCCTCGCGATCGCCACCCAGTACCTGGCCGGCGCCGAGCCGCAGAGCGACGCCCGCAGGATCCGCTTCCGCGGTGACGCCTCGTTCGGCCCGATCAACCCCAACGGCTCACTCGGCCAGGACTACCGGCTGGAGCAGACCGACTTCGTCGACTACCTGGGCGCGCCGTACACCTTCGCCGACAAGGTGACGAAGCAGCCGGACAAGAGCCGGTACGGCGCGTTCGACTGCTCGGGCTTCGTCCGGATGGTGTACGGGTACCGCGCGGGCTACCCGCTGCTCAGCAAGGACGCTACCGGCCCCGGCCTACCGCGCAGCGCCAACGGCCTCGCGCGCCTGGGGCCGGGCGTGCCGGTGCTGCCGATCGTCACCGCCCCGGGATCGGACGTGACCCTCCGGCCGGCCTCGATCGACGCCCTGCAGCCCGGCGACCTGGTGTTCTTCGAGATCGACGCCCGCACCGGCACCCGGCTCGACCACACCGGGATCTACCTCGGCCTGGACACCGACGGCCACCCCCGGTACGTCTCCAGCCGCGAGGAGGCCGACGGCCCGACCTTCGGCGACAAGGGCGGCACCGCCCGCCTGGACGACAACGGCCTCTACGCCAGGGGCCTGCGCAGCGCCAAGCGGCTCTGACCGGCGCCACGGATACGACGCCGCGCCCGGCGGCGGACCTCAGCCGGCGGCGTCGCCGCGCGGGACGGCGAAGTCGGTGAGCAGCGCGGCGGCCGGCCCGAGCGAGGCCCAGGTGCCCGGCAGCGCCAGTACGGCGATGGCCGCGGTCGGGTACTTCTCCCTGACCCGCGCGGACGGCTCGTCCGTCCGGTCCATCATCAGCATCAAGGTCAGCTCCTGGACGGCCGGACGGTGACCGACCAGCAGGACGGTGCGCCGGGCCTCCGGGGCGCGGCGCAGCAGTTCCAGCAGTTCGGCGGCGCCGCCCCGGTACGCCAGGGGTTCGTACCGGACCTCCGGGTCGGCACCGAGTTCTGCCGCCGCCAGCTCCCAGGTCTCGCGGGTGCGGCGCGCCGGGGAGCAGATCACCAGGTCGGGGATGCGATGGCAGTCCCGGAGCCAGCGGCCTGCCGCCGGGGCGTCGCGGCGACCACGCAGGGCCAGCGGGCGGGCCTCGTCCGGCACGTCGGGCCAGGCGGCCTTGGCGTGCCGCAGCACGACCAGCCGCGCGGGAGCGACGGGCTCGGCGGCCTCGACCGCGCCAGGCCCGGGCTCGGGCTCGGTGGCTCCTGATTCGGTGACTCCTGATTCGGGTGCGTCAGCCGTCATACGGCCAAGTCTGCGCCCGATACGGCCGAGTCTGCGCCCGCGAGTGCCCGGACGGGCGCCGCCTGGCGGACGGCCGCGCGTCACGGCCGCTGACGGTGCCTATCGGGCCCGGGCGATCAGCTCCTCCCAGGACCCCATCGGCACCTCACCCTGCGGGGTGAGCTTGTCGACGGCGTCCGGCAGGACGGCGGCCAGCTGGTCGGCGGCCTGCTCCGGGGACAGGCCCGCCTGCTGCGCGACGAGGTCGAGCTCCTGGTACGGCAGCGCCTGCGCGACATCGGCACCGCTGACGGGCCGGTTCTCGCCGGTACTCACCCAGGAGCGGGCCTGCTCGCCGAGGCCGCCCTCCTGGAGCTGTTGCAGCAGGCCGCTCAGTGACTGGCCGCCGCCGCTGCCGAGCGCACCGAGCAGAGCGCCCAGAAGGTTGCCGGCTCCCGGGCCGTGTCCGCCTCCGAGCATCCCGCCGAGCAGACTTCCGAGGTCGTTTCCCGCCATGGCTATCACCTTCCTGGTAGCAGGCCGGGGACAGCACGGGCAGCCGCCACCGGACCGATGACAGCGCAACGGTATCGAGCACGGGGGCGATCGGCTCAGATCATCCGCGCGCGTTCACCCGTACGCGGTGGCGGGCGCGGGCCCGTGGTCGGCCGCGGTCGGCGCCCGGGCCAGGGCCGCGGCCGAGCGGGACAACCGCACTCCTGCTGCGCCACGCCGACGCCACGCCGACGCAGCGCTCGGGCAGGCAGCCGGGTGATCCGGGGGCGCGGGCCGTGCCGCCGCCCGCCCGGGCCGGGCCCGGGGCCTACGATCGGGAGCACTTTGCCGCCGTCCGGTCACGCATCGGGGGAAGACGGGTGCCCGGGTGATCGCGCTGGTCGTCAGCATGGGGACGCTGTTCGCCTGGGCGCTGGTGGCCGGCCGGCTGACCCGGTGGAGCATCACGGCGCCGGTCGCGATGACGGCCGCAGGCGTGGCGCTGACCGTGGGGCCGCACCCCGTGGTGCGGATCAGCGTGGCCACCTCGGACGCCGAGCGCGCCGTCGAGATCATCCTCGCCGTCCTGCTGTTCACCGACGCCACCGACGTACCCGCCGGTGTCATCCACCGGCAACGCGGGCTGCTGACCCGGCTGCTCGTCCTCGCGCTGCCGCTGACCCTCGCGGCCGGGGTGCTGGTGGGCGGCCTGCTGTTCCCGTCCCCCGGCTGGTGGCTCGCCGCGCTGTTCGCCGCGGTGACGGTGCCCGTCGACCTGGCGCCGGCCGCCGAGCTGATCCGTGACGCCCGCCTGCCGTCCTGGCTACGCGGGGTGCTGACGGTCGAGAGCGGGCTGAACGACGGCATCGTCGCCCCGGTCTTCCTGCTCTGCCTGGCGGGCGTGGAGGCGCACGGCGGCGCCCCGGAGGCGGCTGCCAACCCGGTCGGGGACGCGTTCGACGCGCTGCTCTGGGCGGTACTGGCGGGCGTCCTGGTCGGCAAGCCCGGCGGCTGGCTGCTGCGGCGTGCCTGGCTGGCCGGCTGGACCCGGCCGGCCGCCGTCCGGCTGGGCATCCTGGCCCTGCCGCTGGCGGCGTACGGGCTCGCGATCGTGCTGGACGGCAACGGCTTCATCGCCTCGTTCGTGGCGGGCCTGTGCTTCACCCCGGACTCCCGGGCGTTGCCGCCCCAGGCGCTGCACCTGGTGGAGGACGTCGGGGCACTGCTGTCGCTGGCGCTCTGGTTCGTCTTCGGTGAACTCGTCACCCAGGCCTTCACCGGCGACTTCGACGGCCGGGTGGTGGCGTACGCGGCGCTGTCGCTGACGGTGGTGCGGATCGTCCCCGTCCTGCTCAGCCTCACCGGCAGCGGCCTGGACCGCGCCGACCGGGTGCTGCTGGCCTGGCTCGGGCCGCGCGGCCTGGCGTCCATCGTCTTCGGTCTGCTCGCGTTCATCAGCCTCGCCCCGGTCGATCCGCACGCCGCCGACCTGGTCGGCCAGGTGATGACGATGACCGTGCTGATGAGCCTGCTCCTGCACGGGCTGACGTACGGTCCGCTGGCCGGCCGGTACGCGCGGGCCCGCGAGCGGGTCGGCGGCGGGCGGGGGCCGGATCCGGACGCCGGCCCGCTCGCCGACGCGGCCTGAGCGCCGGCGAGCGGGCGGGCGGGGTGCGGGTCAGCTCGCCGAGGACGGGCGGATGTTCTGGTTGAGCCGGAACAGGTTGGTGGGGTCGTACTCGTCCTTCACCCGCACGAGCCGCGCGTGGACGGCGTCCGGGTAGGCCGCCCGGACCTTGTCCTCGGCCGCGTCACCGGTGAAGTTGACGTACATCCCGCCGTTGCCGTGCCGGGCGATCTCCTCCCGGGCCCCGCGGGCCCAGGCGATGTGCCCGTCGAAGTCCTCCGGCCCCGGGGAGCGCGCGATCACATTGCACAGCATGCTCGCGTCCCGCTGGCTGAACGCGGTCGCGTCCGCGGGGACCCGGCCGAAGGCGCCGCCCAGGTGGTGCAGGTGCACCTCGCTGAAGGGCGTCGGCGTGCTGAGGTGGGCACCCAGCACGGCGTCGATCGCCTGATCGGTCGGCTCGACGAAGGCCGAGGTGAAGTAGTTGTACGCACCACGCGTCCAGAGCGGGTCCAGCAGCGTCTGCATACCGAGGTAGGGCATCGGGCCCATGACGTCGGCGAGCGGGGTGCCCAGCGAGCGCAGCGGGCGGACGGCCGCCTCACCGGCCTCCATCCCGCCGGCGTACATGCCCGCGAGGACGACGATCCGGGTGCCGTGCACCGATTCCGGCAGGAACGGCAGCGGGGGCGCCGTCGTCAGGTTGACCAGGGTGGTCAGCTCGTCGGGCATGGCGGCGGTCAGGTCACGCCAGCGGCTGACGACCTGCTGCGCCTCGGCGGCCGGGTAGATGACCAGGCCGGCGAGCACCTGCGGGCCCACCGGGTGCAGCTCGAACTCGAAGGAGGTGACGACGCCGAAGTTACCGCCGCCGCCGCGCAGCGCCCAGAACAGCTCGGGGTTCTCCTCGGCGTCGGCGTGCACGAGCCGGCCGTCGGCGGTCACGACGTCGGCCCCGACCAGGTTGTCGCAGGCCAGGCCGTGCCGGCGGAGCAGCCATCCCACGCCGCCGCCGAGGGTGAAGCCGGCGACGCCGGTCGAGGAGACCAGTCCGCCCGTCACGGCGAGGCCGAACGCCTGGGTCTCGTGGTCGAGCTCCCCCCAGGTCAGCCCGGGCTGCGCGACGGCCCGGCGGCCGGCGGGGTCGACCCGCACGCCCTTCATGGCGGACAGGTCGATGACGATGCCGCCGTCGCAGGTCGAGAACCCGGCGATGCTGTGCGCGCCGCCGCGGACCGCGACCAGCAGGTTCTGGCTGCGTGCGAACTCGACCGCCCGGATGACGTCGGCCGTGCCGGCGCAGCGCACGATCAGGGCCGGCCGCCCGTCGTGCGCGGCGTTCCAGACCTCCCGGGCCTCGTCGTAGGCCGCGTCGCCCGGGCGCACCAGCGTGCCGCTCAGCGCGGCCTCCAACTCGCCGATGGTGGCGTCCCCCAGAACCCCCTGTGCCGTCTCGATGGACATCGTCGGCCTCCTCGGTGTGATTCGGGCCGCCACGGTGGCTCCGGCAGCAGCTCCGGCAACAGATCCGACAGCAAGGACGGTAGGCGGCGGCACTTTGCACCCGGTTAGCCGTCGGTTAGCACCGGCTCAGCGCCGGCTCCGGACCCCTCCCGGCGCAGGTGGGCCAGGCCGCGGACGTCGCCCAGCCGGGTGAAGTGGCCCAGGGCCCGGGCGGTGAGCGCGTCGGCGTCCCCGCCCGCCTCCCGCTCCAGCCGGGCCAGCATCAGTGCCACCCAGCCGACGACGCTCACCGAGCCGGCCACCTGCTCAAGGGCCAGGGCCCGGGTGAGCATCGCCCGGGCCTGGGCGGTGTCGCCCGCCGCGCGGGCGACCAGGCCGAGGTGGAGCAGGCTGTTCGTGCTGCCCGGCAGGTCGTCGGTCTCCTCGAAGCCGGCGCGGGCCCGGTCGATCACCGTCCGGGCGGTGTCGAGATCGCCGACGGCGACGGCGAGCGCGCCGAGGTTGCCGAGCGTGATCCCGACCTCCCGGCGGTCGCCGAGCCGGCGTCTGATCAGCAGGGCGGCGTCCAGGCAGGCCCGGGCCCGGTCGTACTCCCCGCGGGTGCGGCGGATGCTCCCGAGGGTGTTGAGGGCGAGCGACTCGCCGCGCGCGTCGCCCAGCGCGCGGAAGCAGTCGACGCTCTGCCGGGCGGCTGCCGCGGCCGCGTCCGGATCGCCGTCCAGCCGGGCGGCCCGGGCGATGTTGGCGAGCGTGTAGCCGCGGGCCTGCTCGGTCGCGACCAGCCGGCCGACCAGCACCGTCTCCTCGAAGTACACCGAGACCCGGCCGTCGGCGTCCTCATCGATGACGTATCCGGGTGTGACGACCGGGAAGAACGGCCGGGCGCCCGCATCGATGCCGGTGAGCAGCCGCAGGCCCTGCGCGAAGGCCTCCTGGGCCGCCGGGCCGTCGCCGCGGCAGAGCGCGCCGATCCCCCGCTGGTGGGCGGCGGCCGCGAGCACCGGTGGATCGCCGTCGGCGAGGACGCACGCCTCGTCGAGTGCGTCGCGTGCCTCCTGCCAGGTGCCGCGCAGCCAGAGCAGCAGCGACTGCTGGTAGAGCGCGTACGCGAGGGCCCCACGGTCTCCGCCGGCCCGGTGGGCGGCGACGATCTCCGCGCCGATCGGTGCCAGGCGGGAGGTGTCGCCGAGGCGGATCGTGAGCACGGCCTGCGCCATCAGGGCGCGGGCCCGCAGCGGGGTCGGCGCGGGGGCGGCGGCGAGGGCGTCGTCCAGCAGGCGCCGGCCCTCGGCGAGGTAGCCGCGCTCGGCCCAGAACAGCCGCAGGGCGGCCGCAAGTCGCAGGGCGCTCTCGGGGTCCCGTTCGAGGGCCGATCTCAGCGCGGCGCGGAGGTTGTCGTGGTCGGCCTCCAGGCGCAGCGGTGTCCCGGCGGGGATCCGGTCGTCCGGCGCAGGGTCGTCGGTCAGGGCGGGCCCGGGGTTTGCCGGGCCGAGGTGGGTCAGCTCCGGGTCGTAGGCCTCGGCGAGCGCGAGGTAGTACCCGCGGTGACGGCTCTCGGTCCCGGTGAGTTCCCCCGCCTCCCGCAGCCGCTCCCGCGCGTACTGCCGGATCGTCTCCAGCAGCCGGTAGCGCACCTCCTCACCGTGGCGCTCAACCACCACCAGCGACTTGTCGACCAGCCGGCCCAGCAGGTCGAGCGCGGCGGCGGCCTCGACGCCGGCGGTGCACACCCGCTCGACGGCGGCCAGCGAGAAGCCGCCGGTGAAGACGGCCAGCCGACGGAAGAGCATCCGCTCCCGGGGGCCGAGGAGCTGGTGGCTCCACTGCAGTGTCGCCAGCAGCGTCTGATGGCGGGTCACCAGGTGGCGGCTGCCCTGCCCGAGCAGGGTGAGCGCGTCGTCGAGCCGTTCGGCGATCTGCCGCGGTGCCAGCATCCGGACCCGGGCGGCGGCGAGCTCCAGGGCGAGCGGCATCCCGTCGAGCCGGAAGCAGATCTGCGCGACGGCGGCCGCGTTGTCCGGGCCCAGCCGGAAGTACGGGACGACCTCCGCGGCCCGCTCCACGAACAGCCGTACCGATGCGAAGCGGGCCAGCTCGGCCGGCTGCGGGAGGCCGTGCAGGTCCGGCAGGCCGAGGGAGGGCACCCGCCAGGTGCGCTCACCGTAGGCCTGGAGCGCCTCCCGGCTGGTGGCCAGCACCGTGACGCCGGGGCAGCCGGTCAGCAGGCCGGCGGCCAGTGCGGCGCACGCCTCGACCAGGTGCTCGCAGTTGTCCAGGACGAGCAGCAGCTCCCGTCCGGCGAGCTGCGCGATCAGCGCCTCCTGCGTACCGCTGCCGGAGGAGAGCTGGAGGCCGAGCGCGGTGCCCACGGCGTCCGGGACGGACCGCGGGTCGGTGAGGGTGGCGAGGTCGACGAACCAGACGCCGTCGCGGATCCCGTCCAGGCGGCGGGTCGCAACGGCCAGCGCGAGCCGGGTCTTGCCGCAGCCGCCCGGGCCGGTCAGGGTCAGCAGCCGGCTGCGCGCCAGCAGCTCCTGGACCTCGGCGATCTCGCGTTCCCGGCCGATGAAGCTGGTGACCGGCGCGGGCAGGTTGTGCCGGCGCGCCGGAGCCCGTTCGGTCTGCTCCTCGACCGATCCCGCCAGCAGGGTGCGGTAGAGCTCGCGGGTCTGCGGGTCGGGGTCGGACCCGGTCGCGCCGCGCAGTTCGTCGCGCAGTTGCTCGTACGCCGCGAGGGCCTCGCGGCGGCGACCGGCGGCCGCCAGCAGGCGCATCAGCGTGCGCTGGCCCGGCTCGTTCAGCTCGCCGTCGGCCCGCAGGGACTGCATCACCTCGATCGCCTCGCCCCCGAGGCCTTCCCGCTCCAGGGCCTCGGCCAGGGCGAGCCGCAGCCCGGCGCGGCGCACGGCAATGGCGCTGCGCAGCTCCTGCGTCCACGACTCGAAGGTGTCCTCGGGCAGCGGCTCGGGCTCGGCCAGGGCGAGCGCGGCCCGGTAGTGCGCGGACCCGCCGTCGGCGGCCGCCCGCCGGACGGCGTCCTCCAGCTCGTCGACGTCGACCAGGACACCGCCGTCCGGACCGAGGACCACCACGTCGTCCCGCAGCGCCACGACGTCGCCGGGCGCACCCACCGTGGCGAGGGCACGCCGGACGGCATGCAGCGCCTGGTGCAGGTTGTTGGCCGCCGCCGCCGGGTCGAGGCCGGGCCAGAGCAGGTCGTACAGGCGGTCCCGGTGCAGCCGGTGGCCGGGGGTCATGGCGAGCAGCTTCAGTACGCTCCGGGCCTTGCGCAGCCGCCACGCCCCGGCGGCCACCTCACGGTCACCGACCGCGACGTGCAGGCCACCGAGGAGACGGATTCGCACTTCGTCGGCCATGTCAGCCCCTACGGCAGGCCAGCCGGGGTGAGTGGATCGGCCGGCAGCCCGTCGGCCGGCGGCGCGGACCGCCCGTGGCCGGTGTCCCGGCCCTCGGCCCGGCCACGCAGGATCCGCAGATCATCTTACAGGCCCGCGGCTTCCCGCCTCCTGGGCGAGCCGGCCCGGCGGAGCAGGGCTGCTGCTCTTCGTCGGCGGCCGGTCCGGCCCCGTCACCGCGCGGCTCCCCCACCCCGCTCCGGCACCGCCGGGCAGGCCCGGCAAGGGCACCTGCCCGGCGGTGCCCGCGGGAGTCAGAGCCGGGCCCCTCGCCTGCGCCGCTTGACGGGCCGGCAGCTACCGGTGCGCCAACCGTCCGGGCAGGGGGCGGTGTTGTGCTCGTAGTGGAGGCGGAGCCCTGCCGCCCCCTAGGGTGAGGGGCATGACGAACAGCAAGAATACCGAGGACCAGAAGACCGACGTCCGCGTCAGCATCATCGGCGGGCACCGGCTGGCCGGGGCGGCGATCCACGAGCGGACGGTGACCGCCTCGCTGATCGGCGGCGCCGACATCGACCTCACCGATGTCGAGTTCCCCGACGACGCCGAAGTGAAGATCACCAAGCTCAGCCTGATCGGCGGCGTCACCCTCCGGGTCCGCCCCGACGTCCGGGTGAAGGTCGGCGGCATCCGCCTCGGCGGGGTCAGCGACGACGGCCCGACCGAGGCCGGCGGCCCGAGTGTCCGGGTCGACGCCTGGGGCCTGCTGGGTGGCGTCCGCGTGGTCCGCGACTAGCCACGGCTCCGGCAGGCCCGCCGGCTCCGATCCGGTCGGGCACGGAGGAGAGCGTCGTGGGCGGTCCCGGCGGGCCGGCCCCGCGCTCCCCGAGCCCGCAGGCAGGGGGCGGTCGGCGGTCGCCTCCCCTAGGGTCTGGCGGCGCGCACTGCTCAGCTGACCACGAGGAACGACGTTGACGACCCCTTCGCCCCGGCCCGCCGCCGACACCCCGCCCGCAGCCGCCCAAACCCGTTCGGAGGCGGCACCCCTGATGGAGCCTCCGGAGCACGCCGAACTCCCGCCTTACGCCGGAGCTGAAGCCGAGGCCGGAGCCGGAGCCGAGGCCGCGCCGTCGAGGAGGCGGTGGTTCGGCCCGGGTGTGCGGGCGGGGCTCGGCTTCGTCGTGGTGGCGGCGCTCGCCCTGTTCGCCGTCGCCCACTTCTCCGACGACGACCCGAGGACCGCTCAGGTCGGCAGCTGCGTCCACAACTTCGGCAACGACACCGCGCCCCAGGTGCTGGTCGTGGACTGCAGGGCGGCCAACGCCGACACGAAGGTCCTCAAGGTGGTCCACAGCTCGAACAAGCAGGAGTGCGAGACCGAGCCCGGCCTGGTGGCCACCTACTCCGAGGAGGGGACCAGCAGCATCGTCATCCTCTGCCTCGGCGACAACGCCTGAACCACCCCGTCCGGACGACTCCTTCCGGGCCAGGCCGGCCCGGCGTGGCTCAGGTGCCGCCGGCGAAGCGGTCGACCGACGTCGCCACGGCCGATCAGGGCGGGCCGGTCGGCCGGAAGCTCCCCGTACGGGCGGGTATCGCGCTACCGTCCCTCCGACGTGATCGACTCGGAAGGGTGCGGGGACTGTGAGGGAGCCGAGGATGGTCGGGCCCAAGGAGGCGGCCGGCAGAGCCCGGCGGCTGGCCAGGACGGCGCTGGCCTGCGGGGCGCTGGCAGCCCTGGTGCTGCTGGTGATGGTGAGCGTGCGCGGGGTGGGACTGGTGCTGGGCGGCCTCGCGGGACTGGCCGCGGCCGCCGCCGGGGCGTGGTGGGCCCTCGCCCACCGGGGGCTGGTCCGGCTGCTCGGCGCGGCGCTGGTGCTGGTGACGCTCGGTTCGGTGCTGGCGTTCTACGTCGGCACCGGACTCTGGGCGCCCGGCAGCGCCGCCCTGCTGCTGTGGGCGGCCGCCCTGGTCTGCGCCGACCGGGCCCTGCGACTCACCCGCCCGGTCGCCGACCTGCTGGCGCGGGTGAGCCCGCCGCCCGAGCGGCCGGTACTGATCATGAACCCGCGCTCCGGCGGCGGCAAGGTCGACCGGTTCGACCTGGTGTCCAGGGCCGAGGCGCTCGGCGCCGAGGTCATCCTGCTGGACACCTCGGGCCCCCAGGACGTAGCCGCCCTGGCCCGCCGGGCGGTCGCGGACGGCGCCGACCTGCTCGGTGTGGCGGGCGGCGACGGCACCCAGGCGCTGGTCGCCGAGGTGGCCGCCGAACACGACCTGCCGTTCCTGGTGATCTCCGCCGGGACGCGCAACCACTTCGCGATGGACCTCGGACTCGACCGCACCGACCCGGCGACCTGCCTGGACGCCCTCGTCCAGGGCGTCGAGCTGCGGGTCGACCTCGGCACGGTGGCCGGCCGGGCCTTCGTCAACACCGTCTCCTTCGGCGCGTACGCCGAGATCGTGCAGAGCCCCGCCTACCGCGACGCCAAGGCCGGCACCGCGCTCGACGCGCTGCCCGAGCTGCTGGCCGGCCAGGCCGGTTCCCGGGTCACCGCCGTGGCCGACGGCGTCCGGCTCGACCAACCGCAGGCGCTGCTGGTCAGCAACAACCCGTACGACACCCGGGACCGGCTCGGCGGCGGCCGCCGGCCGAAGCTGGACACCGGGCGGCTGGGGGTGCTCGGCCTGCGGGTCGAAGGGGCGGTCCAGGCGGCGGCGGTGGCGCTGGGTGGGCAGTCGGCCGGCATCACCGAGCTGACCGCGCGCGAGGTGGTGGTGACCTCCGGGACCGCGGACATCCCGGTCGCGGTGGACGGTGAGTCGCTGGTGCTGCCTGTGCCCGTGCGGTGCACGGTGCGGCCCGGAGCGCTGCGGGTCCGGGTACCGCGCGACCGCCCGGGCGCCACCCCGCCGACCGGCCTGCTGCGCAACTGGCGACGCCTGCGCGCCCTGGCCGCCCGCACCCCGTAGCCGGGGTGCACCGGGCGCGGGGGCACATCCCGTGCGCCCCCGCGCCGCCCTGCTGCGGCGTCACGCGCTCAGGAGGGCGGCAGTGCCTGCTCGGCCCAGATGATCTTGCCCTGCGGGGTGTAGCGGGTGCCCCAGCGCTCGCTGAGCTGGGCGACCAGGAACAGCCCGCGGCCGCCCTCGTCGGTCGTGGCGGCGTACCGCAGGTGCGGTGAGGTGTTGCTGCCGTCGCTCACCTCGCAGATCAGGCTGCGATCGCGCACCAGGCGCAGCCGGACGGGCGGCGAGCCGTAGCGGATCGCGTTGGTGATCAGCTCGCTGAGCACCAGCTCCAGGGCGAACTCCAGCTCGCTCAGGCCCCACTGCGCGAGCTTCGCGGCGGCCGCGGAGCGCATCTCGGCGACGGCGGCCGGATCGAACGCCACGTCCCACTCGGCGACCCGGTCGGGGCCGAGCGTGCGGGTACGGGCGACCAGCAGCGCCACGTCGTCCTGCGGGCTGGCCGGCAGCAGCGCCTCCAGCACGGCCCGGCAGTGCTCCTCCGGGTCGCGGCCCGGGCCGGTGAGCGCCGCGCGCAGCAGCTCCATACCGACGTCCAGGTCCCGGGTACGGTCCTCGATCAGCCCGTCGGTGTACAGGACGATCTGGGTGCCCTCGTCCAGCCGGAGCTCGGCCGTCTCGAACGGCATCCCGCCCAGCCCCAGCGGCGGACCGGCAGGCAGGTCGGGGAAGTCCACGCTGCCGTCGGGACGGACCAGCGCGGGCGGCGGGTGCCCGGCCCTGGCCATGTCGCAGCGCCGGGTCACCGGATCGTAGATCGCGTACAGGCAGGTGGCTCCGGTCAGGCCCGTCCCGACGCCGGAGTCCGTCTCCTCCTGGTCGATCCGGTTCACCAGGTCGTCCAGGTGCCCGAGCAGCTCGTCGGGCGGCAGGTCCAGGCTGGAGAAGTTGTGCACCGCCGTCCGCAGCCGGCCCATCGTCGCGGCGGCGTGCAGGCCGTGGCCGACGACGTCGCCGACGACCAGCGCGACCCGGCTGCCGGGCAGCGGTATGACGTCGAACCAGTCGCCGCTGACGCCGGACTGCGCGGGCAGGTAGCGGTACGCGACCTCAAGGCCGCTCTGCTCGGGCAGCGCCCGCGGCAGCAGGCTGCGCTGGAGGGTGACGGCCATGGTGTGCTCGCGGGTGTAGCGGCGGGCGTTGTCGATGCTGACCGCGGCGCGCGCGACCAGCTCCTCGGCCAGCGCCCGGTCCTCGTCGTCGAACGGCTCGGGCTTCTCCGACCGCCAGAAGTTGGCGACGCCCAGGACGACGCCGCGCGCCAGCAGCGGGGTCGCGATCAGGGAGTGGATCCCGTACTCGACGATCTGCCGGGTCAGCGGCGGGTCCTGGGCCAGCCAGCCGTGCGCCTGGGACAGGTCGGCCACCACCTGCGAGCGGCCGCTGTCGAGCCCGCGGGCCTGCGGGGTGGAGGGGATGAAGGCGATCAGCTTGCCCAGCGGGTAGAGCGGGTGGTCGTCGCGGATGCCGTGGACGGCGGTCCGGCGCATGTCCGCCCCGGCGCCGGTCGGCTCGTCGCCGCGCAGGACGGCATCCGCCAGGTCGACGGTGACGAAGTCCGCGAAACCGGGGACGGCGACCCGCGCCAGGTCCTCGGCGGTGCGCACCACGTCCAGGGTGGCCCCGATGCCGAGCCCGGCCTCGTACAGCAGGCTGAGGCGCTTGCGCGCCACCTCGGCCTTGCCGGCCAGCGCGCGCAGCTCGGTGGAGTCCCGGATGGTCGCGACCGTCCCCATCGCGGAGCCGTGGCGGTCGGTGGGCCGCTGGTTGACCGCGAGCAGCCGCTCCCCCGCCGGGTGCACCTCGTCCGTGGCCACCCGGCCGGACAGCAGCAGCCCGGCGGTGGCGCCGTCGAGGCCGGCGAGCGCGCTCACGTGCTGCCCCTCGGCGTCTGCCGGGAGGTTCAGCAGCTTCTTGGCCTCGTCGTTCGCCAGCAGCAGCCGGCCGTCGTGCCCGACGATGACCACGCCCTCGCGCACGGCGTGCAGGACGGCGTCGTGGTGCTCGTACATACGGGTCATCTCGGCCGGGCCGAGTCCGTGGGTCTGGCGCCGCAGCCGCCTGGTCACCAGCGCCGTCCCGGTCGTGGACAGCGCGAGCGCACCGGCGCCCGCGCCGAGGATGACCGGCAGCTGGCGGTCGACGGTGGTGGTGACGCTCTTGACCTTGAGCCCCGCGGACACCAGGCCGACCACCGACCGGTCGGGCCCGAAGACCGGCACGACCGCCTGGACCTCGTGGCCGAGCGGCCCGTTCACGCTCTCGGTGTAGACCCGGCCGGCCAGCGACGGGCCGATCGTCCCCACGAACCGCTGACCGATCCGGTCGGGAAGTGGGTGGGTGTACCGGATCCCCTGGGTGTTCATCACCACGATGAAGTCGACGCCCGCCTTCTGGCGCGCCTCCTCCGTGAGCGGCTGGAGCACACTGCTGGGGACGGGCAGCTTGAGGACAGCGCCGAGCCCGGGCGAGTTGGCGAAGGTCTGCGCGACGGCGACCGAGCGGTTACGGGCCTCCGTCTCGGCGTCCTGCCGCGACTCGAGCACCAGCGCCAGTACCGCACCGATGACGAGCAGCACCACGACCACCGCCTGCAGGATGAACACCTGCCCGGCGGCGCTGCGAGGGCGCTTATCCCTCAGTGACTGCGCCGATGCGCCCCGAGATCGGTCGAGAACGTCGACCATGGGTCATTTCTAGCACCGCGCGGGCGGGTGGCCGACCCGGGGGTGCCCGCGTCGGCCGCGGAGTTCTCGCGGGCGGGCTCCGCGGGGTGCGGCCACCGCCGCTTCCGGGCCGCACCGGGGGCCGGACGCGGCGGGTGCCGGGTGCCGGGTGCCGGGTACCGGGAGGCCAGCCGTCAGCCACATCCCGTCACCGGCGACCTACGGCATCGTCAAGGCGGCGCTCAACGCGCTCACCCTCGTCGTCTCCGCCTCCGTGTCCTCGTCGGTCGAGGTCAACGCGGTCTGCCCGGGCTGGGTCCGCACCGACCTGGGAGGGGCAGCGGCCCCGCTCCCGGTCGAGCAGGGCGCGGACACGGTGGTGTGGCCGGCGCCCGCTCCCGGACGGCGGCCCGTCGGGCGGCTTCCTCCGCAACCGCCGGCGGATCCCCTGGTGACACGGCTTCACCCCGGGCGGTATCCGGCGGGGGGGGGGGGGGGGGCCGGGGCCCCCCCCCCCCCCCCCCAGCCCCCCCCGGGCCCCCCCCCCCCGGGGGGCCCCCCCCCCCCCCGGGGGGGGGCCGGGCGGGGGGGCGGGGGGGGGGGGGGGGCCGGGGCGCGGGG
>NZ_JBITGZ010000044.1:0-46721 GCF_044457565.1 Kitasatospora sp. NPDC050543
TCAACATATCTGGCGTTGACTTTTGGCACGCTGTTGAGTTCTCAAGGAACGGACACTTCCTTCGAGCCACTCTCGTGAACTCTCCGGGCGCTTCGTTCTTTCGTGTTTCAAGCTTACCAGATGTTTTCCGCTCCGATTTCCCGGAGTTTCGATTCTCTGTTTTGCTCGGGCCTTTCGGCACTCCCGAACTCTATCAGAGTTCTTCGGGCTGCTTTTCCCTCGAATCCGCAATCGAATTCTTCACCAGGAGAAGCTGCCAGGCACTGGGGCAACCCGGAGAACGTTACGCTCCGGGCTGCCCCAGGTCAAACCGGGGCCGCGGTGGCTCGAACCTCGACGGGTCGAACCTCGACGGGTCAGACCTCGACGACGACCGGGATGATCATCGGCCGGCGGCGGTAGTTGTCCGCCACCCACTTGCCGATGACCCGGCGCACGAGCTGCTGCACCTGGCGGACCTCCAGGACGCCGTCACCGGCCGAGCGCGACAGCGCCTCCTGGAGCTTGGCGACGACCGGCGCGAACGCCGTGTCATCGATGCCCGAGCCGCGGGCCTGGATGGTGGGGCCGCTGACCATCTTGCCGCTGCTGGAGTCCACCACGACGAAGACGGAGATGAAGCCCTCCTCGCCGAGGATCCGGCGGTCCTTCAGCGAGGCCTCGGTGATGTCGCCGACCGAGGAGCCGTCGACGTACACGTAGCCGGCCTGCACCTTGCCGACGATCTTCGCCACGCCGTTCTCCAGGTCGACGACCACGCCGTCCTCGGCGATGACCGTGCGCTCCTTCGGGACGCCGGTCTTGATGCCCAGGTCGGCACAGGCGCGCAGGTGGCGCCACTCGCCGTGGACCGGCATCAGGTTGCGCGGCTTGCAGATGTTGAAGAAGTAAAGGAGCTCGCCGGCCGAGGCGTGGCCGGAGACGTGCACCTTGGCGTTGCCCTTGTGGACGACGTTGGCACCCCAGCGGGTCAGGCCGTTGATGACGCGGTAGATCGCGGTCTCGTTGCCCGGGATGAGCGACGAGGCCATGATCACGGTGTCGCCCTGGACGATCCGGATCTGGTGGTCGCGGTTGGCCATCCGGGACAGCGCCGCCATCGGCTCGCCCTGCGAGCCGGTGCAGACCAGGACGACCTCCTTGTCCGGGAGGTCGTCCAGCGTCTTCACGTCGACGATCAGGTTGCCGGGCACCTTGAGGTAACCCAGGTCGCGGGCGATGCCCATGTTGCGGACCATCGAGCGGCCGACGAACGCGACCTTGCGCTTGTACTCGTGCGCGGCGTCCAGCACCTGCTGGATGCGGTGCACGTGGCTCGCGAAGGAGGCCACGATGATCCGGCGGTCCGCGTTCGCGAAGACGTTGCGCAGCGCGGCCGAGATGTCCCGCTCGTGCGGGATGAAGCCGGGGACCTCGGCGTTGGTGGAGTCCACCAGCAGCAGGTCCATGCCCTCCTCCGCCAGCTTGGCGAAGGCCGGCAGGTCGGTCAGGCGGCCGTCCAGCGGCAGCTGGTCCATCTTGAAGTCACCGGTGGCGACGACCATGCCGGCCGGTGTCCGGACGGCGACGGCCAGCGCGTCCGGGATGGAGTGGTTGACGGCGATGAACTCGCAGTCGAAGGGGCCGATCCGCTCGCGCTGGCCCTCCTTCACCTCCAGCACGTACGGCCGGATGCGGTGCTCGGCGAGCTTGGCCTCGATGAGGGCGAGGGTGAGCTTCGAGCCGATCAGCGGGATGTCCGGATTCTCCCGAAGGAGGAACGGTACGGCGCCGATGTGGTCCTCGTGCCCGTGGGTCAGGATGATGCCGTCGATCTTGTCGAGGCGGTCCCGGATGTAGCTGAAGTCCGGCAGGATCAGGTCCACGCCGGGCTGCTCGGCCTCGGGGAAGAGGACGCCGCAGTCGACGATGAGCAGGCGGTCGCCGTACTCGAAGACCGTCATGTTGCGGCCGATCTCGCCGAGGCCGCCGAGCGGAGTGATACGGAGGGCGCCCTCCTTCAGGGCCGGCGGCGCTCCGAGTTCGGGATGCGGGTGGCTCAAAAGACTCTCCTTACGGCGCACGCCATATGCCCGGGGTCCTCCCCCTGGAGACATATGGCGTGCGTACTCAGTGTCGTTTTCCTACTAGGTAGTGGTGCTTTCGCGCCTTCGTCCGGTTCAGCGGCAAGGACTCCGGTGTGGAGGAGCCTCGGCGAGCCGGGGCGCGCACGTCTTCGTCTGTTTACAGGTGTACCCCGCCGGCGGCGAGATCTTCCTTCAGTTGCGCGATCTCGTCGGGGGTGGCCGAGACCAGCGGCAGGCGCAGCGGCCCGGCGGGCAGGCCCTTGAGATCGAGTGCGGCCTTGCTCAGAATGACACCCTGCGTGCGGAACATACCGCTGAACACCGGGAGCAGGCTCTGGTGGATGGCAGTGGCCTTCGCCACGTCGCCCGACACGAAGGCGTCGACCATGCTGCGCAGCTCGGGCGCGACCACGTGCGCGACCACGCTGACGATGCCGACCGCGCCGACCGAGAGCAGCGGCAGGTTCAGGATGTCGTCACCGGAGTACCAGGCGAGACCCGAGCGTGCGATGGCCCAGGAGGCGGCCCCCACGTCGCCCTTGGCGTCCTTGTTGGCGACGATCCTGGGGTGCTCGCCGAGCCGGACCAGGGTCTCGGTGCTCAGGGCGACACCGCTGCGGCCTGGGATGTCGTACAGCATCACGGGCAGCGCGGTGGAGTCCGCGATCCGCACATTGTGGCGGTACAGGCCCTCCTGCGGGGGCTTGCTGTAGTACGGGGTGACGACCAGCAGGCCGTGCGCTCCGGCGGCCTCCGCCTGGCGGGCGAGCTCGACGCTGTGGTGGGTGTCGTTGGTGCCGACACCGGCCACCACGTGTGCCCTGTCCCCCACCGCCTCGACCACGGCGCGGACCAGCTGGGCCTTCTCGGCGTCGCTGGTGGTCGGCGACTCGCCGGTGGTGCCGTTGACGACGAGGCCGTCGTTGCCGGCGTCGACGAGGTGGGCGGCCAGGCGCTGGGCGCCGTCGAGGTCGAGCCCGCCGTCAGCGGTGAACGGGGTCACCATCGCGGTCAGGACCCGGCCGAAGGGCGTCTGAGGGGTGGAGGTCGGAGCCATGCGTCCAAAACTACTCGTAGGCGGCTGAGGGGTACCCATGCCGGTCCAGGGTTCGGACAGGTGTGACACCCGTGTGACAGTCGGGTGGTGTGCGAACGGGGGTAAAGCATGGGATTCCGGTGCTGCATGCTCGGGGGTTCAAGCAGCACCGGAATCCGTGGCATGAGCCTAGGTAGCGGCTAGATGAGCCGCAATCCAGACATGCTCGGCAAAACCGTCCATATGCCTATCGGCCCAGGTCAGGGGGCGACTCGGCCATGGGCGTTGAAGGCCGCATGGGTGAGCGGCATGAGCTCGGCCCACTTCGCCTCCATCTGCTCGGCGACCATCTCGATCTCGCGCTGCGGGAACGACGGGACGCTCGCCCGCTCGTCCTTGGTACGCAGGGACAGGAAGTGCATCAGCGAGCGGGCGTTGCAGGTCGCGTACATCGACGAGAAGAGGCCCACCGGGAGGACGGCGCGGGCCACCTCGCGGGCGACACCGGCCTCCAGCATCTCCAGGTACGCCTGGTAGGACGCCCGGTAGGAGGACTCCATCGCCGCACTGACGACCTTGTGCTGCTCGGGCGTGCCCTCGACGAACTCGTAGCGCCCCGGCCGGCCCTGCTGGACCAGCTTGCGCTCCGCGCCCGGGACGTAGAAGACCGGCGCCAGCTCGCGGTAGCGGCCCGACTCCTCGTTGTAGGACCAGCCGCTGCGGTGGCGGTGGAACTCCCGGAAGACGAAGATCGGCGCACTGATGAAGAAGGTCATCGAGTTGTGCTCGAACGGCGTGCCGTGCCGGTCCCGCATCAGGAAGTTGATCAGGCCCTTGGACTTCTCCGGGTCCTGCTGGAGCGCCTCGAGGGACTGCTCGCCCGCCGTCGAGACGCGGGCCGCCCAGATGACGTCCGAGTCGGCGGCGGCGCTGCGGACCAGCTCCACCGAGACGTCACTGCGGAACTGCGGGGCGCTGCCCACTTCGTCGCTCACGCGAGGATCCTCCAGAGGTACGGAATGACGGCATTTGTGACGGCGGACAGCCTAGCCCGCCGCGAGGTGCGGCCTGCTAGCCCGCCACGGGGTGCAGCCTGATCGCGTGCTGCATGGTCTTGCGGGCCCGCGGGGTGTCGCCGGCGTCCGCGTACGCCACGGCGAGCCGGAACCAGACCCGCCAGTCCTCGGGAGCCGCCTGTGCCTCGGCCTGGCGCCGGGTGAAGACCTCGTCCGCCGAGGCACGGTCGATCCGGCCGCCGGCGGTGCGCCTGAGCTCGTCCACCGGCAGGCCGCCCTCGGCCTCCAGCTCGCGGGCGAGCCGCTCGCTGGCGTGCCCGAAGCGGACGGTCTGCCGCAGGAACCAGACGCCGATCGCCGGGATGACGAACGCGCAGGCCCCCAGGCCGATGCCGAGGGGCTTGCCGGTGGCGATCAGCTGGACGCCCTCCCCCACGCAGACCACCGCCACCAGCAGCAGGACGGCGGAGAGAACGAAGAAGCCGGTACGGGAGGTCATACGGTGCTCACAGGTCCAGGAAGTGTTCGAGGCCGAGGGTCAGGCCGGGGGTGTCGACGACCTTGCGCACGCCCAGCAGGATGCCGGGCATGAAGGAGCTGTGGTGCAGCGAGTCGTGCCGGATGGTCAGCGTCTCCCCGGCGTCGCCGAGCAGCACCTCCTGGTGCGCCAGCAGGCCGCGCAGGCGCACCGAGTGCACCGGCACGCCGTCCACGTCCGCGCCGCGGGCGCCGGCGAGGCCGTGCGTGGTCGGGTCGGACTGCCGGGGCAGACCGGCGGCGTCCCGGGCGGCGGCGATCAGCTGCGCGGTGCGGGTGGCGGTGCCGCTGGGGGCGTCCGCCTTCCGGTCGTGGTGCAGCTCGACGACCTCGACGGTCTCGAAGTACTTCGCCGCCTGCTGGGCGAACCGCATCGACAGCACCGCGCCGATCGAGAAGTTCGGCGCGATCAGGACCCCGACGGACGGCGCCTCGGCGAGCCAGCCCCGCAGCGTGGCCAGCCGCTCGTCCGTCCAGCCGGTCGTGCCCGTGACCACGTGGATGCCGTGGTGCAGGCAGTGGTCGAGGTTGCCCATCACCGCGTCCGGGTGGGTCAACTCGACCGCGACCTGGGCGCCGGACTCCGTGAGCTCCTCCAGCGCGGACTTGCTGTTCAGCGTGGCGACCAGCTCCAGGTCCGGGGCCGCCTCCACGGCCTTCACGGCCTCGGAGCCGATCCGGCCGGTGGCACCGATCACGGCAACGCGCAGCGTCATCTCTGGAGTCCTCTCAACACGGGCGGGTCGAACGAACGGGCGGGGGCGGGCGGGCGGGCGGGGCCGGCGGGTCGGTGGGGCCGGTCAGGCGAGCAGGTCCGCCAGCTTGCCGGCCCGCTTCTCGGTGATCGGGCCGATCAGTGCGAGCGAGGGCCGGTACGCACCCAGCACATCACGCGCCACCTCGTGGACGTCGTCCAGGGTCACGGCGGCGATCCTGGCCAGCATGTCATCCACCGACAGGTGGTGGCCGTAGCTGAGTTCCGCCTTGCCGATGCGGTTCATCAGCGAGCCGGTGTCCTCCATGCCGAGCACGGTCGAACCGGAGATCTGCCCGATCGCGCGGCGCAGCTCCTCCTCGGTGATGCCCTCGGCGACGACCTTGGCGAGTTCCTCACGGCAGATCTTCAGCACCTCCTCGACCCGCTTGGGCTGGCAGCCGGCGTAGATGCCGAACAGGCCGGTGTCGGCGTAGGAGGAGGAGTAGGAGTACACCGAGTAGGCCAGGCCGCGCTTCTCCCGTACCTCCTGGAACAGCCGCGAGCTCATACCGCCGCCCAGGGCCGCGTTGAGGACGCCCAGCGCCCAGCGGCGCTCGTCGTGCCGGGGCACGCCGGGGACGCCGAGCACCAGGTGGGCCTGCTCGGTGGAGCGGTTGAGCACCTCGACCTTGCCGGCGGTGCGCAGCGCCTTGACGCCGCGGCGGGCCTCGGCGGGGGCCGCGTCCGACTTGGCGAGGAGCCCGGCGAAGGCGCGCTCGACCTGCTTGACGACCTTGCGGTGGTCCAGGTTGCCGGCGGCCGCGACCACCAGGTGCTCGGGCTTGTAGCGGCGCTGGAAGAACCCGGCGATCTGGTCCCGGGTCAGGCCGCGCACGGTCTCCTGGGTGCCCAGGATCGGCCGGCCGAGCGGCCCGCTGCCGAAGATCACCTTGGCGAAGAGGTCGTGCACCACGTCGCCCGGGTCGTCCTCGGCCATCGCCATCTCCTCGAGGATGACGCCGCGCTCGGCCTCCACGTCCTCGGGGCGGATCAGCGAGCCGGTGAGCATGTCACAGACCACGTCGATGGCCAGCGGCAGGTCGGTGTCGAGCACCCGCGCGTAGTAGCAGGTGTTCTCCTTGGCGGTGAAGGCGTTCATCTCGCCGCCGACCGCGTCCAGGGCGGAGGAGATCTCCAGCGCGCTGCGCCGCTCGGTGCCCTTGAAGAGCAGGTGCTCCAGGTAGTGCGTGGCGCCGTTGAGGACCGGGGTCTCGTCACGGGAGCCGACGCCGACCCAGATGCCGAAGGTCGCGGAGCGGACCGTGGGCAGGGTCTCGGTGACGACCCGCAGGCCGCCGGGGAGGACGGTGCGGCGCACCGTTCCGGCGCCGTCGACGCCCTTGAGCAGAGTCCGGGTGGAGCCGGGGCGCTGCTTCGCCGCGGGGGCCTGAACCTCCGCCTTGGCCGAAGCCATTGCAGTCCTCCAAGAAAGCACGGAAACAACAGGGTGCGGCCCGCACGCTCCGAGGGGCGTGCGGGCCGCAGGAGTAGCTAGCTGCGCGTCACTCGGACGCGGCCTCGCCGCCCTCTTCGCCCTCGATGACCGGGATCAGCGAGAGCTTGCCACGCGGGTCGATCTCGGCGATCTCGACCTGGACCTTGGCGCCGACGGCCACCACGTCCTCGACGTTCTCCACGCGCTTGCCACCGGCGAGCTTGCGGATCTGCGAGATGTGGAGCAGGCCGTCCTTGCCCGGCATGAGCGAAACGAACGCGCCGAACGTCGTGGTCTTCACCACGGTGCCCAGGTAGCGCTCGCCGACCTCCGGCATGGTCGGGTTGGCGATCTGGTTGATCGTCGTACGGGCAGCCTCCGCCGAGGGGCCGTCGACCGCACCGATGTAGATGGTGCCGTCGTCCTCGATGGTGATGTCCGCGCCGGTGTCCTCCTGGATCTGGTTGATCATCTTGCCCTTGGGGCCGATGACCTCACCGATCTTGTCCACCGGGATCTTGATGGTGATGATGCGCGGCGCGTTCGGCGACATCTCGTCGGGCGCGTCGATGGCCTCGTTCATCACATCGAGGATGTGCAGACGGGCGTCCTTGGCCTGCTTGAGCGCGGCGGCCAGGACGGAGGCCGGGATGCCGTTCAGCTTGGTGTCCAGCTGGAGGGCGGTGATGAAGTTGCGGGTACCGGCGACCTTGAAGTCCATGTCGCCGTACGCGTCCTCGGCACCCAGGATGTCGGTCAGCGCGACGTAGTGGGTCTCACCGTCGATCTCCTGCGAGATCAGGCCCATGGCGATACCGGCGACGGCGGCCTTGAGCGGCACACCGGCGTTCAGCAGCGACATGGTCGAGGCGCAGACCGAGCCCATCGAGGTGGAGCCGTTGGAGCTCAGCGCCTCGGAGACCTGGCGGATCGCGTAGGGGAACTCCTCGCGGGTCGGCAGCACGGGGATGATCGCCCGCTCCGCCAGCGCGCCGTGGCCGATCTCGCGGCGCTTGGGCGAGCCCACCCGGCCGGTCTCGCCGACCGAGTACGGCGGGAAGTTGTAGTTGTGCATGTAGCGGCGACGCGTCTCCGGGGAGAGCGTGTCGAGCTGCTGCTCCATGCGGAGCATGTTGAGGGTGGTGACGCCCAGGATCTGGGTCTCGCCACGCTCGAACAGGGCCGAGCCGTGCACGCGCGGGATGGCCTCGACCTCGGCGGCCAGCGTACGGATGTCCGTCACGCCACGGCCGTCGATGCGGACCTTGTCCTTGATGACGCGCTCGCGCACGATCTTCTTGGTCAGCGCGTTGTAGGCGGCGCTGATCTCCTTCTCGCGGCCCTCGAACTCCGGCAGGAGCTTCTCGGCGGCGATGGCCTTGACGCGGTCCAGCTCGTTGTTGCGCTCCTGCTTGCCCGCGATGGTCAGCGCCTGGGCCAGCTCGTCCTTGACCGCGTTGGTCAGGGCCGCGAGCACGTCGTCCTGGTAGTCCAGGAAGACCGGGAACTCGCCGGTGGGCTTGGCGGCCTGGGCGGCCAGCTTGGACTGCGCGGCGCAGAGCACCTTGATGAACGGCTTCGCGGCCTCGAGACCGGCGGCGACGACGTCCTCGGTCGGCGCCTCGGCGCCGCCCTCGACCAGCTTGATGGTCTTGTCGGTGGCCTCGGCCTCGACCATCATGATCGCGACGTCACCGTCGGGCAGCGTGCGGCCGGCGACGACCATGTCGAAGACGGCGTCCTCCAGCTCGCTGTGGGTCGGGAACGCGACCCACTGGCCCTTGATCAGCGCGACGCGGACGCCGCCGATCGGGCCGGAGAACGGCAGGCCGGCCAGCTGGGTGGACGCGGAGGCGGCGTTGATGGCCACCACGTCGTACAGGTGGTCGGGGTTGAGCGCCATGATCGTGCAGACGACCTGGATCTCGTTGCGCAGGCCCTTGACGAAGGACGGGCGCAGCGGGCGGTCGATCAGGCGGCAGGTGAGGATCGCGTCCTCGGAGGGCCGGCCCTCGCGACGGAAGAACGAACCGGGGATGCGGCCGGCGGCGTACATCCGCTCCTCGACGTCCACGGTCAGCGGGAAGAAGTCGAAGTGCTCCTTCGGCTGCTTGGACGCGCTGGTGGCCGACAGCACCATGGTGTCGTCGTCGAGGTAGGCCACGGCGGAGCCGGCGGCCTGACGGGCCAGACGGCCGGTCTCGAAGCGGATGGTACGGGTGCCGAAGGAACCGTTGTCGATAACGGCCTCGGCGTAGAACACGTTCTCTTCCACCTGGAAGATCTCCTCTTTCGTACGTCTCCGGGAGAGCGTCCCTGCGCTTGCCTGCCAGTGGCCCTGGAACAGTCCGGGCCGGTCTTCGATCGAAGCCTCCGGGGCACCCCGCTCGTCTGCGGGGCTTCCGGCGGCCACTACCGAGGACCGGCGCCTCTCGGCTGCCAGGCCTGGTCGGCGGTCCGCGGCTGGACGCTCTCCTGGATGCGGGCGGCTTCCGTTTGAAGCCTTCGTCCCGCGAGGGGTTCGGGCGAGTGCCCGGGCGGCGCTCCGTTTGCGCCATCACCCGGCATGCCCATAACCCTACGGTGCAATCCTCGGCCACCCCGGGAGGTGAACGCGAGTTGTTATGTGCCGCCCACGGCGGGCGGCATACGCGCGAGGGGCGGCTCCCCGGTGTGGGGAGCCGCCCCGAGCGGCGGTCTTAGCGGGCGCCGCCGGCGGCACCGCGACGGATGCCCAGGCGGTCGACGAGCGTACGGAAGCGCTCGATGTCCTTCTTGGCCAGGTACTGCAGCAGGCGACGACGCTGACCGACGAGGATCAGCAGGCCACGACGGGAGTGGTGGTCGTGCTTGTGCATCTTGAGGTGCTCGGTCAGGTCCGAGATGCGGCGCGAGAGCATGGCGACCTGGACCTCGGGGGAGCCGGTGTCGCCCTCCTTCTGGCCGAACTCGGCGAAGATCTGCTTCTTGACGGCGGCGTCGAGAGCCACTGCAACTCCTTCAAGGTGTCCGAGTGAGCCTGGTCTACGGCACAGGACTCTGTGAGAACTCGGTGTCGTACGTCGAGCGCGGCCGCTGTGCGCCCGGCCTCGGGCCTGCGCAGACTCCGCACTCAAGGGCCAAGCGTACCAGTGCCCGCCGCCGGGCCTCCCGAGGGGCCTGGCGGCGGGCACGTTCGCGCGCGGTGTTCCGGCCTTGTGCCGGTGGTCCGGTCAGACGCCGGTGGAGCCGCGGACCAGGTTGTAGACGTTCAGCACGGCCAGCGTCAGGGGCACCAGCGCCATCAGGGTCAAGCTGTCGACCAGGTCGAGGATACGACCCCAGAACGGGGAGACCCCGAGCTTGGGGACGACCAGCGCGATGGCGGTGAGCACGGCCGCGCCGGCCGCGATCGAGGCGGAGAGCCAGATGGTGCGCAGGTCGACGTCGGTGGTGCTGCCGGCCGCCTTGATGATGAACAGCGGGGTGTGCAGCGACAGGCCCAGGATCAGCAGCGACAGGCCGATCAGCCCGGCGATGGTGAGGCTGAAGACCTGCGCGGTGTAGCGGAACAGCCGGGCGCGCAGCATGGTCGAGACGCCGATGGTCAGCGCCAGCAGCTCGGGGAACACCTCGTCGGTGAAGCCCAGGACGGCGCAGGCGCCGATGATCACCGCGGCGCAGCCGCCGACGAGGCCGACCAGCACCTCGTGGCCGCGACGGGCCTGCTGGGCGATCCGCTCGTACTGGACGGCCTCGGCGCGGTGGGTCTCCTCGTCGTGGTCGCGGCTGCGGGTGCGGGTCTGGCCGGGGGCGCTGAAGCCGACGGGCAGCCGGGCGAAGCGGGCGGAGAGCGCGGGCAGGAAGCCGACGGCGGCGACGGCGGCGACGCCGGTGACGGCCGCGATGTGGTTGGCCGGGGTCTCGGGCAGCAGGACGGCGGCGAAGGTGGCCAGGGTGCCGGCGGCGGCGAGGAAGGCGGCGGCGACGAAGACGGAGTCCTTCTCCGGCAGCAGGCCGACCAGCAGGACCGAGATCACCAGTACGGCCACGCAGCCGACCAGGAACTGCAGCCGGCCCGGGCCCTCCCACTTGTGGGCGACGGCGATGACGCCGCTGCCGCCGATCAGCGCGTGCGGCAGGGCGCCGAGGCCGAGCGCGAGCGCGGCGTCGTGGTCCTGGTAGACCCGGGCGCGCACGCCGGCGAAGGCGGTCAGCACGACGGCGGTGACGCCGGAGATGACGCCGGCCAGGCCGTGCATGTCGTGGCGCAGGTCGGAGAACCAGAGCGCGAAGCCGAGCAGGGTGAGCAGCACGCCGGCCCCGATCAGGCCGAAGGCCCGCATCAGCTCGGGGCTCCAGAAGCGGCGGTCGGTCTCCACCGCGCTGGCGATGGCGTCGGCGACGTCGTCGTACACCGCCGGCGGCAGCGACTCGGCGAACGGACGCAGGCTCAGCAGGTCGCCGTCGCGTACCTGCTGGGCGGCGAGCGGCAGCCCGCTGTCCAGCACGGTGCCGTCCCGCCGGACCAGGTGGAAGCCGGTCGGGGCGCCGTCGGGCTGGGTCTGGCCGGACAGCCTGAGCACTTCGGGGTAGACGTCCGCGAGCGGCACGTCCTCCGGCAGTGCGACGTCGATCCGGCTGTCCGGTGCCACGACGGTGACCCGGCAGAATCCGGTCGTTGCGTTGGCGCTCACCCGGCGCTCCCCCTTGTTGTGACTGTGCCTTGTTGACTGTGCCTGTATCGGTACTGGTCAGCCTGTACTGCCGCGCGGTCCCGTCCGGAGCGGAACTGACACGATCCGGCCGACAGTTGGCGCGGCGTTACCCTACCCCTCCGCCCCCGGCAAGGTCCGGGCAGGCCCCTCCCCCACCGGGTCGCCCGGCGGCCGGGGCCGGTGCGCGGGCGGCGGGCCCGGCGGGCGCGGCGGTGATCCGCCCCGGCGTCAGGCCCCGTTCACGGCCGCGCTGCTGGAGCCCGGGGGCGGCAGCCGCCTCCCCCCGCAGGTGGCCGCGCGGGCGACCAGTAGGATCGGCCCCTGCGCAAGGCGTACGGGGGGAGCAAGGCGCCCCTGAGTGACGCCTGCGGTCGGCGGAGCGGGGGCGGCGTCATCACACGGGGCGCCCTCACCCGTACGTATCCAGTTCGCGTGAGGGTTGATGCCGTGGTGAGCGGGCGGAGCAAGGGGGCATCCCCTGCCGAAAGCTGGGGGACAGCAGTGAGAAGGTGCGCGTTGCACGAGGCACCAGGCAACCACTGCGAGGTGGGGGCAGCATGAGCGTGGTGACGGTCAAGCGTCCGGCGCGGGCATATCCGCCCGCCGTGCCGGACCAGCCGGTGGAGCTGGTGCCACCGCCCGAGCTGCCCAGGCTGGGCCGCGAGGACATGCTGATGAACCTGCTGCCGCTGCTCGGCATGGGCGGTTCGGCGGCGTTCTTCTTCGCGCCGGGCTCGCAGGGTCCGATGAAGATCATGGGCGTGCTGATGGTCGCCTCGACCGCCGGCATGGCGCTCGCGCAGATCGTGCGTGCCCGCAAGGGCGGCAGCGCGGGCACCGCCGACGAGCGGCGGGACTACCTGAAGTACCTCCAGCAGATGCGCCGTCAGGTCCGGCGTACCGCGGAGCGCCAGCGCGGCGCCCAGCTGTTCCTCAACCCCGAGCCCGACCAGCTCTGGTCGATCGTGGCCGAGGGCAGGCGGCTGTGGGAGCGCAGGCCCAGCGACGCCGACTTCGGCCAGATCCGGCTCGGCCGTGGTCCGGTCCAGCTGGCGACCCCGCTGGTGGCGCCGCAGACCGCGCCGATGGACGAGCTGGAACCGCTCGCGGCCGCCGCGATGCACACCTTCCTCAAGGCCCACGGCACCCTGCAGGACCTGCCGCTGGCGGTCTCGCTGCGGGCCTTCTACCACATCACGGTCTGCGGCGACCCGGACACCGTGTACGGCAACGTGCGCGCGATGATCGCCCAACTGACCACCCTGCACTCGCCGGACGACCTGCTGGTGACGGTCGCGGCCGCACCCGGTGCGATCGACGAGTGGGAGTGGACGAAGTGGCTGCCGCACACCCAGCACCGCAAGGACAACGACGGGGCCGGCTCGCGCCGCCTGATCGCCAACGGCCTCGGTGACCTGGAGCTGCTGCTGGAGGACGAACTGGCCGGCCGCCAGCGTTTCACCCGGGACGCCGCTCCGGCCCCCGACCAGCCGCACATCATCGTCATCATGGACGGCGCGGCCGTCCCGCAGGACTCGCTGATCGCGACCGCCGAGGGCGTACAGGGCGTGACCGTCATCGAGGTCGTCCCCGGCGACCTCGACGAGAAGACCGGCCACCTGGTCGTCACGGTGACCCCGGACGAGCTGCTGCTGGAGTCCGCCTCGGGCGCCTCCTACTCCGGCAAGCCGGACGTGCTCTCCTCCTGGCAGTCCGAGGCGCTGGCCCGCCAGCTCGCGCCGTACCGGATCTCGGCCGGCGGCGACGACGAGCCGCTGCTGTCCAACCTGGACTTCACCGACCTGATGGGCTCCGGCGACCCGGGCGTCTTCGACGTCTCGCGCACCTGGCGCCCCCGCCCCAGCCACGAGAAGCTGCGGGTGCCGATCGGTGTCGGCGCCAACGGCGAGCTCGTCCACCTGGACATCAAGGAGGCCGCGCTGGAGGGCATGGGCCCGCACGGCCTGTGCGTCGGCGCGACCGGCTCCGGCAAGTCCGAGCTGCTGCGCACCCTGGTGCTGGCGCTGGCGATGACCCACTCCTCGGAGATCCTCAACTTCGTCCTCGCCGACTTCAAGGGTGGTGCGACCTTCGCCGGCATGGCCGACATGCCGCACACCTCCGCCGTCATCACCAACCTGGAGGGCGAACTCACCCTCGTCGACCGCATGCGCGACGCGATCGAGGGCGAGATGAACCGCCGGCAGGAGCTGCTGCGCTCGGCGGGCAACTACGCGAACCTCAATGAGTACGAGCGGGCCCGCGCCGCCGGTGCCGCACTGGACCCGCTGCCCTCGCTCGTCCTGATCATCGACGAGTTCTCCGAGCTGCTCACGGCCAAGCCCGACTTCATCGAGATGTTCATCCAGATCGGCCGGATCGGCCGTTCGCTGGGTGTGCACCTGCTGCTCGCCTCGCAGCGACTGGAGGAGGGCAAGCTCCGCGGTCTGGACACCTATCTCTCCTACCGCATCGGTCTGCGGACCTTCTCGGCCGCCGAGTCGCGCGCCGCGATCGGCGTACCGGACGCGTACCACCTGCCGCCCGTCCCGGGTGTCGGCTACCTCAAGTTCGGTACCGACGTGATGGACCGCTTCAAGGCCGCGTACGTCTCCGGCCCCTACCGCGCGCCGGGGCAGCAGCGCTCCAGCGGGCGGGTGGTCACCGCGCAGCCGGTGCTGTTCACCGCCGCCGAGGTGCCGATCGTCGAGCAGGCCGTACCGGTCGAGGTCGAGCCGGAGGTCGAGGAGCTGGACGACGCCCTGGTCGACACCGTGCTGGACGTCTTCGTGCAGCGCATGCAGGGCCAGGGGCCGGCCGCCCACCAGGTGTGGCTGCCGCCGCTGGACGAATCGCCGAGCGTCGACCAGCTCGTCCCGCCGTTGCAGGCGACCCCCGAGCGTGGTCTGACCTCGCCCGAGTTCGGTGCGCTGGGCCGCCTGGTGGTGCCGGTCGGCATCGTCGACAAGCCGCGTGACCAGCGCCGTGACGTGCTCTACCAGGACTACTCGGGCGCCTCCGGCCACGGTCTGATCGTCGGTGGCCCGCAGTCCGGCAAGTCCACCCTGATCCGCACCATGGTCGCCGGCTTCGCCGTCACCCACACGCCCGTCGAGACGCAGTTCTACCTGCTCGACTTCGGCGGCGGCGGCTTCCAGAGCATCCAGGACCTGCCGCACGTCGGCGGTGTCGCCGGACGCCTGGATGCCGAGAAGGTCCGGCGCATGGTCAGCGAGGTGCACGGCGTCCTGAACCGCCGGGAGGAGCTGTTCCGGGCGACCGGGATCGACTCGATCGGCACCTACCGCACCCGCCGGGCCAACGGGCAGCTGCCGGACGAGCTGTTCGGTGACGTCTTCCTGGTCATCGACGGCTGGCTCACCTTCAAGCAGGAGTTCGAGCTGCTGGAGCCCGTCATCGGGGACATCGCGCAGCGAGGCCTCGGCTACGGCGTCCACCTGGTGATCAGCGCGTCCCGCTACGCGGAGGTCCGCCCGGCGCTGAAGGACCTGCTGCAGAACCGCACCGAGCTGCGGCTCGGTGACGCGATGGAGTCCGAGGTCGACCGCAAGGTCGCCCAGAACGTCCCCGCCGGGCAGCCGGGCCGCGGTCTGACCGCGGGCAAGCTGCACTTCCTGTCCGGCCTGCCGCGGCTGGACGGCGCCTCCACCGCGCACGACCTGGTGGACGGCGTGGCCGGGCTGGTCGAGGCGGTCAACGCCGCCTGGACGGGCCCGCGCGCCCCGCAGGTCCGGATGCTGCCCACCGTCCTGGACGGCTTCACGCTGCCCAAGGGCTTCGAGCAGCCGGAGCGCGGTGTCGCCTTCGGTGTCGACGAGCTGGAGCTGGCCCCGGCCT
This sequence comes from Kitasatospora sp. NPDC050543, assembly GCF_044457565.1. Lineage (NCBI taxonomy): Bacteria > Bacillati > Actinomycetota > Actinomycetes > Kitasatosporales > Streptomycetaceae > Kitasatospora > Kitasatospora sp. NPDC050543. The sequence goes on from NZ_JBITGZ010000044.1 coordinate 15,403, forward strand.
TCATCAACTTCGAGACGGACCCGCTGTTCATCGTCTTCGGTGAGAGCGAGTCCGGTAAGTCGGCGCTGCTGCGGATGCTGATCAAGCAGATCACCGAGCGGTACACCCCGGACCAGGCCGGCATCGTGGTCGGCGACTTCCGCCGCGCCCTGCTGGGCACGGTGCCGCAGGAGTACCTGGTCGAGTACGCGGCGGCGGCGCCCGCCATGACGAGCATCGTGGAGATGCTCCGCGGTGCCTGCTCCCGCCGACTGCCGGGGCCGGACGTCACCGCCGAGCAGCTGCGCAACCGCAGCTGGTACAGCGGCAAGGACATGTTCGTCATCGTCGACGACTACGAGCTGGTGGCGACGCCCTCGGGCAACCCGCTGGCGCCGCTGGCCGAGTTCCTGCCGTTCGCCCGTGACATCGGCCTGCGCGTGATCATCGCGCGCAGCGCGGGTGGCGCCGGCCGCTCGCTGTTCGAGCCGGTCATGCAGCGGATGCGCGAGCTGGGCGGCCAGGGCATCATCCTGTCCGGCAACAAGGACGAGGGTGCGCTGCTCGGCACGGTCAAGCCGCAGCCGCTGCCGCCGGGCCGCGGTGTGTTCGTCTCGCGCCGGATCGCGAGCGGGCAGATGGTCCAGACGGGCTGGCTGCCGTCCATGTGACGCGCAGTGACAGAGAGGGCCGGACTCCGCTGGGGTCCGGCCCTCTCGCCGTCCACGGGCCGAAACGTTACCGAGTTTCTTCCGAGGCGACGCAACGGTTCCCGCAGCCGCTCCGGCCGGCCGCCGTGCCCGCTGGCGCCCCTGGGCGAAGCCTGATGACAGCCGCAAACAGCCTTGGATTCATCGCTAGAAAGACGTTGTTCACCTTGGATTCAAGCGCGATTTGGCTCGCCACAACAACCGGACATACATGACAATTCTCGCCGAGGGTCATGAGATCGCATGTCTATGCGCGTTGATGCAACGGATTCCGAAGCAGATCGGCCGTTGACGCAATCAATACGCACAAGGTTCCATTGCGGCTCGGGAGCGACAGGACCAAAGAGCACGAGCAGACAGCCAGCGGAGGCGATAGCGCTCCCTCCCCCAGGACCCGAACAGAGCCGATCGGAAGCCAGATGACCGACACGCTTAGCCCGCCACTCGCCGCAGCCCCCGACGCGGCGTACGACACCACCGGCGGACACCCGCAGAAGCTCAAGCGCTCGATCGGTGTCGTGGGCGGCACCCTGCTCACGCTCTCCTGTGTGACCCCGGCCTCCACGCTCTTCGTGATCGTGCCCGACCTGTTCGCCAGCCTCGGCAGCGCCACCGCCCTGGCCATCGCCATCGGCGCGGTCCTCTGTATCGCCGTGGCGTTCTGCTACTCGGAGCTGGGCACCCTCGTCCCCAGCGCGGGCGGCGAGTACGCCATGGTCGGCACCCTCGCCGGGCGGCTGGCGGGCTGGCTGGTCTTCGTCCTGTCGCTGATCGTGGTGATGATCGTCCCCTCGGTCATCGCCCTGGGCACCGCCGACTACCTGGCGCCGATCATGCACGTGGACGCACCCGTCGCGGGCGCCGCGGTGATGCTGGCGGCCACCCTGGCCGGCCTGCTCGACCTGCGCGCCAACGCCTGGATCACCGGCATCTTCCTGGTCCTGGAGGTCGTCGCCGCGGGCGTGGTCTCGGTGCTCGGCTTCAGCCACGCCAACGCCGACGCGCCCAGCCTGATCCACGGCGTGGTCGCCGGTGAGAACGGCGCCGCCACCACGGTCGGCATCGGCGCCATCGTCGGCGCGCTGAGCATCGCCCTCTTCATCACCCAGGGCTTCAGCACCGCCGTCTACCTCTCCGAGGAGCTGGAGAACCCGCGCCGCAACGTCTCCCGCACCGTGCTGTGGACGCTCGCCATCTCGGCCGCCGTCATCCTCGTCCCGGTCGCCGCGATCACCGTCGGCGCCCCCGACCTGGCTACCCTGACCGGCGGTGACATCTCCGCCATGGTCACCGCCTGGAGCAACTCCGCGGTCGGCACCTTCGTCAGCCTCTGCGTGGCGCTCGCCATCATCAACGCCGGCATCGTGATGGTCATCCAGAACTCCCGGGTGCTGTTCGCCTCGGCCCGCGACAAGGCCTGGCCCGAGCCGGTCAACAAGGCCTTCTCCACCCTCGGCCGCTTCGGCTCCCCCTGGGTCGCCACCCTCGCCGTGGGCCTGCCGGGCGCCGCGCTCTGCTTCGTCAAGGCCGACCTGCTGACCGAGATCACCGGCGTCGCCGTGACCGGGATGTACCTGCTGGTCGCGATCGCCGCGCTGTTCTCCCGCAAGGGTGCCCGCAAGCACGCCGCCGCCTGGCGGATGCCGCTCTGGCCGGCCGTCCCCGGCGTGCTGATCCTGGTGCTGGCGTACATCATGACCCAGCTCGGCAGCGAGCCGCTGCTGTGGACCGGCGGCATCACCGCCGTGGCCACCCTCTACTGGTTCCTCTACCTGCGTCCCCGCCGGGAGACCCGCTGGGTGATCACCCTGCCGGAGGACGAGCAGGCCTGACCTCCGGGCCGGGCCGGCGGACACGGCGGTGCCCGGGCTTCCCCTCGAAGCCCGGGCACCGCCGTGTTCGCGCCGGGCTACCGCTTCAACTTCCACACCGGGTCGGTCACGATGGCCTGGATCTGCTCGACCGTCAGCACCGGCTTGGCCCGGGTCGCGGGCCTGACCGGGCTGGGGCCGTTGTAGGCGGCCATCACCACGCGCAGCCCGTCGGGCCGCAGGGCGTCCACCGTCCACCGGTCGGCGCCGTTCTTGTCCTTGTCGGTGCTGATGGCGTACATGGTGCCGTCGGCGGTCCTGTTCTTACCGCCCTGGTAGATCTGCTCGATGGTCTGAGCCTTGCCGTCGCCCTTCTTGAACGAGTCGAGATCCCTGCTCCAGTCCTGGACGTTGATCTCCACCATGCTCTTGCCCTTGCCGTCGTTCAGGACGAAGTTGGCGTAACCGTCCTGGCCGCCGGTCTCCGTCTCCGTCAGCCCGGCGGGCAGCAGCTTGGCGACAGCTCCGAGGATGTCCTCCTTGGAGTACTCCTTGCCGGGGCCGGCGGGAGTGGCGGGCCGCGACTGCGGGGCCGGCAGCGCGGCCACCACCTTGTCCCAGGCCTTGTCGCTGACCACGGCACCGAGCTGGGCGGGCGTCAGCGGGGGCGTCGGACGGCTGACCGGCGCGCCCTTCTCCTCGGCCGCGTTCCACTCGGTCAGCTCGACCAGCCGGCCGTCCTTGCCCACCAGGGTGGCGCTCCACGCCTTGGTGTCCGCGCGGCGGTCGGGGTACTCGTACCCCTGGAGCAGGATCAGCTCGGACCCGTCCGCCAGGGTGCTGGTGGTGCAGCTGTCGGCGCCCGTCAGCTTGGCGTCGGGGCAGTCGTGCCCGCCGCGCGCGAGCTCCTCCTCGGTGTGCTTGGAGACGGCCAGCGAGAGGTAGGACTTGCCGTGGCCGTCGTCGAAGACCAGGCCGACGCCGGGCACCCCGCTCGGCCGGTCCGCGCCGCCGGCACTGCCGCGGCTGAAGTCCACGGTCGCCTCGCCCTTCGGGAGCAGCGCCTTGAGGGCGGCCACCATCTCCTCGGCGCTGACGGCGCCCGCGGGGCCCGACGCCGCCGCGGCGACGGTGGCCCCGCCGCCGGTGGCCGGCAGGCCGTTGGAGCCGGACCCCGCGGCCACCGTGACGGTGCCGGCGTCCCCGCCGTGCCCCTGGCCGCTGCTGCCGCCGCTCAGGTAGAACGCGCCGGCACCGGCCAGCGCCAGGGCGCTCGCGCCCGCGGCGACGGCCGCGGCGGAGCGCCGACGCCAGCGGCGGCGGCCGCGAGCGACGCCGCCGGCCAGCAGCGGGGCCTGCTCGGTCCGGAAGCCCTCGGCGGTGCGGGAGATGGCGTAGAGAAGGTCGTCTTCGAACTTGTCGTCTGCGGGCATGCGTGATCACCCTGTCCGTGGTCGCGGGGTCGGTGGAGTGCGCTTCGCCTCGACGCCGGTCGATCCGGCGCGGTTCGCTTCGGCGCGGCTCGGCGGGGTGCCGGGTTCTGCGGAGCGCCGGGTTGTGCGAGGTCCCGGTTGTGCGGAGCGCGAGGTGCTGCGGGTGCCAGGGTCGGCGGTGTGCCAGGGCAGGAGTCGGGGCGGCCGGGTCCCCGGGTTCAGCGGGCGGCCAGCTCGCCGAGCGAGTCGCCCAGTAGCTTGCGCAGCCGGGCCAGCGCCCGGCTGGAGCGGGTCCGGACCGTGCCCGGGCTCAGGCGCAGTACCTCGGCCGTCTCCTCCACGCTGCGGTCCTCCCAGTAGCGCAGCACCAGCACCGCCCGGTCACCGGCCGCCATCCGGCCGAGCGCCTCCAGCAGCGTGAGGCGCAGCGTCGCGTCGGCCTCGCGCGTCTCGCGCTCGGGGACGTCCCCGGTGGGGTATTCGCCGCTGGAGCGCAGCCGGCGACGGGCGAGGAAGGTGCGGACCAGGACGGTGTGCGTGTACGCCCCGGGGTTCTCGATCCGGGCCTTGCCGGGCGTCCAGGCACTGCGGCGCCAGATCACGTACATCCTGGCGAGCGTGTCCTGGACGAGGTCCTCGGCGAGGTGGGTGTCACCGCTGGTCAGCAGGCAGGCGGAGCGGTAGAGCTGGCCCGCGCGAGCGGAGACCAGCTCCAGGAACTCCCCGTCCCTGGATTCTCGTGCCGCACTGACCCGCCCCATCCCCACGCCCCCCGTTTGTCCTCCCTGACATCTATTCGATGCGTCGGGCGGGGCAGGACGTTACAGCCGGATCGGTCAGATCTCCGAACGCCTGCGGCTGTCCCGGATCACGACGGCGCCGCCCGCGAGGAGCGCCACCAGCAGGGCGCCGGAGGCCAGGACGTACGTCGCGGTGCGCCGGTCGCGGTCCGCCTGGGTCTCACCGAGGCCGAGCGGCTGCGGCAGGATGGGCGCCGAGGCCAGCTTGACGGGCGCGTCGGGGACGGCGCTCGCCGCCGTGGGGGCCGGACCGGTCACGGCCTTCAGCGGGTCGACCACTCCCCAGCCGATGTAGGCGTCGTGGTCGAGCTTCACGCGCTGGGCGGTCTGCTCGATCCTGGCCCGGACCTGCGCCGGCTTGAGACCCGGGTAGGCGCTGATGACCAGCGCCGCGACACCCGCCGCGTAGGGGGCGGCGAAGCTGGTGCCGTTGTCCACGCACTGGCCGCCGCCGGGCACGGTGGAGAGCATGTCCACGCCCGGGGCCGCGACCTTGACGAACTCGCCGTACTGCGAGAACAGCGCCCGCTCGTTGTTGCGGTCGGAGGCGCCGACGGACAGCACGGTGTCGAAGGCGGCCGGGTAGGTGTTGCCCTCCTTGCCGTCGTTGCCGGTGGAGGCCACCACGACGACGCCGGCCGCCTCGGCCCGCTCGAGGGCCGCCTGCAACAGCTCGAAGCCCTTGAAGTTGCCGGTCTCGCCACCGCCCCTGACGTCCTGGGAGATGTTGATGACCTGTGCCTTGCGCGAGATCGCGAGGTCGATGGCCTCGATCAGGCTCGTGACGTCGCCGTTGCCCTCGGCGTCGTTCTGGCGGATCGCCAGGATGCGGGCCTTCGGGGCGAGACCCACGAAGCCCGTCGCATCGCTCGCCGAGGCCGCGATGATGCCGGCGACCTTCGTCCCGTGGCCGACGTTGTCGTCGAAGCCGGTGCCGCCGACCGGCTTCCCCTCCTTGTCCTTGAGCAGCGACTTGCCGTCCTCGACCTTGTCGCCCAGCTGCGGGTTGGACTTGTCCACGCCGGTGTCGATCACCGCGACGAGCACGCCCTCGCCGGTGGCCTTCCCGCCCTGGGACTGCCAGACCTGGTCGAGCACGACGCGCTGCAGGGCCCAAGGCGTGCCCGGGACGTTCGGACCGGGCCGGGTGCACTCGCCGGAGGCCGCGATGCTCAGCGGGGACCAGCGCACGATGGGCGAGGGCGGGTCGGACTCGGCGTGGGCGGGTGTCACGGCGAGCGTGCCGACCACCGTGAGCGCGGCCAGCGCGGCGCTCGTCCTCCGGTACCAAGCCACAGACACCCTGCCACCCCTCATGCTTTCCACCCGTGTCCCAGCGGGAGCTGTTCCGGCCGGGCCGGAGGGCGCGGCTCCCGTGCGCGCCAGAGGCGGGCGCCCTGTCGGACGCCCGCCCCGTACAGCGGAGTTGGGCCTACCCCCTACGGGGTGGGCACCGAATCAGCCCCAGATGGCCTTGTTCTTGTTCTCGGTGCTCTGGTAGCTGCTCGCGGCCTCTTCGAGCGAGTGCGCGATCTGGCCGAGGACCTGCTGGAGGTCGGCGGCCTTGGAGTCCCACTTGGCCTGGTGGGCCTGGTAGCCCTCCTGGGCGACACCCTGCCAGCTGGCGGCGATCTTGGTGACGCCGGCCTTCAGCTCGTCGAGCTGGGCCTGGATGGTGGCCGCGACCTGGCGCACCTCGGAGCCGGCGCCCGAGACGGTGGCGAAGCTAACGAGAATTTCGGACATGCTGTCTCCTAGTCAAGGAATCGAGGCGGCCCCTCAGGGGGCCTGCGTGCGAGTAGCGGATGCGCTTCGGACGGGCGCTCAGAGCGCGCCGGCGATCCCGCTGATCGCGGACTGCTGCGCAGCCTCGGTTGCGGAGTAGGCCTTGGTGGTGGCCTCGATCGCGTGCTGGATGGCCTGAAGCGCCTCGTTCAGCCCGCGAGCATCCTCGTTGAACCGGTTCTGAAGGTTCTGGTAGGCCGTAGCGGCCTGGCCCTTCCAGCCGGAAGCGATCGAGCTGACCAGGGAGTCGAGCTTCTTGAGCTCGCCCTGCACCTGGTTGCTGACCTCCTCCATGTGCTTGGCGAAAGCCACCATCTCTTCAGCGGTCGTCGTGAACTGACCAGCCATGATCTACCGTCCCCCATGAGACAGACAATGTTGTCCGGGCGACCTCATGCACGGCCCCCCGTGGACACCACGGTTCGTGATGTCTTCCAGCACTGTAGTAGGCGAGCGCACGTCACCCAACACCGGGAGCCCGGTAGTTACCGGATGATGACACCGGCGCTACATCTGTTACCTGACCGACGATCAGGACGTGCGCTCCTGAGCTGCGCTCTTGGTGTTGAGCACCGAACCGGGCGTCACCAGGTCGGACCACTCGCGCGGTACCAGGGTGGGCCGGATGTCCTTGTAGCCGAGCCTCGCCTGCGCTCCGCCGATCTCCGGCTGCCCGCCCTGCCCGCCCTGCGGGGCCGCCGACGGGGCTGCCTGGGTGGGCTGCTGGGAGGGCTGGGTCTTGCCGTCCTTGCCCTTCCCGCCGTCGTCGTTGGACGGTACGGAGTAGCGCAGCCCGGTCTCGGTGATCAGGAAGTCGCTGCCGGAGCCGCCCACCGCCGCGTCCATCGCGCGGTAGAACAGGCCATAACCTGCCGTCACGTGCGCGGTGCCGGAGCCGACACCGAACTGCGCCGGGTACTCGGACCAAGCCCAGATGCTGCGCTTGACGGTCTTGCCGTCCGCGTCCATGCCGTCGAAGGTGCTGCAGACCACGTTGCGCGGACCCTTGGGCGCACCCAGGTCGTTGACCTGCTTGCTGGGCTGCTCCTTCGGCCAGTCGGTCGGCAGGTTCAGCTTGTTCTCCTCGACCGTCCCCCGGCCGTACTTGGACTGCTCGGCCGGGCTCAGATCGGTGAGCGTCGGGTTGCCCTTGTACAGAGGACCGATGGCGGGGTTGCGGCGGATCAGCTCGGCCTGGAACGGCGTGATCGCGATCAGTTCGTCGGCCCCGACGACGAAGTACTTGTCGTCCGACTTGAGCACCCGGCCCACCCTGCGGTCCTCCGGGTTCGCGAGCTGGACGCTGGAGTTCGGCGCGGTGGCCTTCGGGTCGAAGCCCTTGCCCAGGTTTGGGAAGGAGATCGGCTTGCTACTGGTCGGCAGCGTCTTCAGCCACTCCTTGCTCACCTTCTGCGGCTTGGCCCCCGTCCCGAACAGCGCGTTGGCCAGGTCGGTCTTGGTGTCGATCGAGTCCTGGGTGTCACCGACCGGGTACTTCACCCCACGCGCGTCCACCAGGTAGAGGTTCACCGTGCTCTGGTTGCCCTTCGGCGGCTGCGTGCTCTGGCCGGGCTGGCCGGTGCCGCCCTGCTGACTCGTGATCTGCTGTCCGTCGCTCTCCTGCACGAAGAGCGTCTGGCCGATGTCCAGCATCCGGTCCTTGGCCGCGAGGTTCTTGGCCTCGGCGCCCGCCGCGACGAACACCGCCTCGCTGACCGTGTCCCCCTTGGTGTCCGCACCCGGGCGGTCACAGACCGACCACTTCATCGGCTGGCTGGCCTTGGCGGGGGCCGGCAACTTGTCCGGCGCGTACGGGATGCCGATGATCGGGCCGTGGTTCTTGTACGCGTCCAGCACGTCGTCCGACACCACGACGACCTTGGCGTCCACCGGCAGTACCAGCCGGGCCGAGGACATGTTCAGCACCTGGTGCAGCCGCTTGGTCTTGCCGTCCGGGTCCGTCAGCACCACGTACCGGGTGGTGGACTTCTTGCCCTGGATGATGTTCTTGCCGCTGTCCCAGCCCACCGGCGCACTGGGGCTCATGACGCCCCAGAGGCCGAATCCGCCGCAGATCAGGGCCCCCACCACGATGCTCGGCATCACCGCCTTGAACGGCCGCGGCGCGTCCTCGTCGCTGCCGCCGCCACTGGGCAGCAGGAAGGCGCCTACCGTGCGCTTGCGCGCGAAGGTGTAGGCGTTCAGCTCGTCCCGGCGTGATGCCATGCTCTCGTCGTCTCCCCTGTATGACCGACATGTGCTGTGTGAACCGCCCGGCCGCGGTGTGACCGGCAGTCATGGTGCGCCCCCGGAAGGCCCGGACCGTCCGCAGTCTGCCACCCGCCGGGCGAGGACCACGGCGAACCATCTACGATGCGGCAGCAGACGGTGAGTACGGTACGGGTACGGTTCGCGGACCGGCCAACCGGGCCGCGATATCTGATCAGAGAGGGCCACTCGGGGGATGCCAAGCCAGACCGCTCCAGGGCGACGCAGTACATCGCACGGCACGGGCCCGACCCGCGGCAGCCGCCGGGGCGGACGCGCCGGAGGGCAGCCCGAACCGGGCCGCGCCACCGGCGCCGGCGCGCCCAGCGCGCCCGTACCCGTCCGGGTCCACCCCCGGCCCGGCCTGCTCGGCGGCCGGCTGAAGCTCCAGCAACTGGTGCTGATCGAGGTCGCCGTGGCGCTGGTCGCGGTCGGCTGGACCATCAGCAAGCCGGTCGCCGGCGCCTTCGCGGTGCCCGCCGTGGTGCTCGTCGCGATCGCCCTGATCCCGCTGCGCGGGCGGACCATCCCCGAGGCCCTGCGGGTGCGCGCGGCCCTCAAGGCCCGCCGCCGCAACGCCCAGGCCAATGTCCCGCCGGCCGGCACCGACCCGGGCCTGGCGCCCGCGCTGGAGCTGGAGCCCGCGCTGCGTACCTGCACGCACGCCAGCGAGACCGACATCGGCGGCCGCGCGATGCGTCGCGAGACCGGCATGGTGGGTGACGGCACCTTCCTCAGCTCGGTGCTGCTCGTCCAGGCAAAGGACCAGCCGCTGCGCCCGGCGCGCACCGCCCTGCCGCTGCCGCTGGACGTCATCTGCTCGGCCCTCCAGGTGGACGACATCGCCCTGGAGTCGGTGCAGTTGGTGCAGCACACCCAGCCCGCGCCGGCCCCGCACCTGCCCGACCAGTCGCTCGCCGCCCGCGCCTACCAGGAGCTCGCGGACGGCGTGGCCACGCCCGGTCTGCGGCTGACCTGGGTCGCGCTGAAGCTCGACCCGGAGCGCGCCGCGACCGCCGTGCTCGCCCGCGGCGGCGGCGAGGAGGGCGCCCGCAAGGCGCTCCAGCGGGTCACCGACCAGTTGGCCGGTCGGCTCAACGGCGCCGGCTTCACCGCCACCGCGCTGGACGAACGCGAGCTGATCGCCGCGCTCGCCATCTCCGCCTGCGCCAACCCGATCGCCGTGGCGGGCCGTCAGGGCACCGGCGGTGGCGGCGGCAGCAACCGCCGTACGCAGGAGAGCACCAAGTTCTGGCGGATCGACGACCGCTGGCACAGCACGTACTGGATCTCCAAGTGGCCGCAGCTCACCCGCCCCGGTGGCACCCCGGGCCGGATCGCCGCGCCCGACCTGGTCAACCTGGTCACCGGAACCCCGGCGCTCGCCAGCACCTTCAGCCTGACGGCCGGCCGGGGCACCGGCGGCTCGGTGGCGATCAGCGGACACGTCCGGGTGACCGGCCGGAGCGAGAGCGAGGTCGCCCAGGTCGGGCGGCTGGTGGAGGCCCGCGCACAGAGCGCCGGCCTGGGCCTGTCCCGGCTCGACCTGGAGCAGGCACCCGGCCTGCTCGCCACGCTGCCCCTGGGAGGGACTTCCTGATGGCCTATCAGACCTACCCCGCCCCCGCTCCGCAGTCCGGCGCCGAGCAGACCCGCACCAGGCCCCGGCTGCTGCCCGGCTTCGGGCTGCGCGGGCCCAAGCGCGAGAAGCACGTACTGACCACCGAGGACCTCGGCGCGATGGCGTTCCCCGTCGGCGACGACGGTGTGGTCATCGGCGCCGACCCCCAGCAGCAGCCCGCCGTGCTCGGCCTGTTCCGGCCCACCGCCTACGACCTCGTCCTGGTCGGCGGCGTCTGGACGGCCCAGATCATCGCGCTCCGGGCCGCCGCGACCGGCGCCCGCATCGCGGTGGAGAGCGGCCGTCCGCAGATCTGGGCCCCGATGGCGCAGGCCGCCGGCGGCGGCCAGCCCTGCGTGACGGTCCACCAGGTCGGCCGGCTCGGCCCGCAGGGCGCCTCGGTGGCCTCGCCCGTCCTGGTCGTCCGCGACCTCGGCGCCCGCCCGCCGCGCAGCCGGCTCTCGGCCGCCCCCTGGCAGACCACCCTGACGCTGCTCCCCTACCTCGGCCCGAACGCCGCCCGGGTGCTCAACGCGGCCGACCTGGTCGGCATCCAGCGGATCTCCCCGCAGGAGGCCGAACTCGTCGGACGGGTGCTCTCGCTCGGCGACCAGGACGTGACCTCGCTGCCCACGCTCGGGGAGGACATCACGCTCTGGGCGACCCGGGTGCGGCGGCAGTACGTCAGGACGGTTCCCGGCCAGGCGGAACAGCAGGTCCTTGGCGGCCCCCGCCGGATGGACTGACCGACGCGGCGCTGGCGCGTCGGACCGGCCCGGTGTTCACCCCGAAGAGGGGTGGGCACCGGAGAAGATGAGACTCCGCCTTCAACGGGCGGCGAATCACGTCCTAGTCTTGATGCGCAACGGCACCGCGAACAGCGGCGGCGAATACGAGGGAGCCCAAGTTGAGCAGCGATCGGGACGGCGTCTACGTCGGCGACAACGCGGCGGAGGACGACGACGACTGGTCCGACGCCCCCGACTACACTCCCCCGTCCTGGTACACCCAGACCGAGACGGGCACCGCGGCCGCGCCTTCGCCGGACGGCGCAGGGGCGCACGCGCAGCAGCCGCAGGCCTACCAGCAGGCGCCGGCTCCGGTCCAGGTACCCGCGCAGGCCCCGGCTCCGGTCGCCGCCGCGCCGGTGGCACCCACGGCGGCGGCGCCCCCGGCCGAGCCGGTGCCGGCGCCCGGCGCGGTGCCACCGCAGGCCGCCGCCCCGGTGGCCGCGCCGCCCGCCGCGCCCGTTCAGTCCGCCCCCGCGCCGGCGCCCGCTCCCGCGCCCGTCGCCCCGGTGGAGCACGCGGCGCCGCTCGCGCCGCAGGCCATGCCGATGCCGGAGGCCGCCCAGGCGCCGCCCGTCCAGGCCGCCCCCGTCCAGGCCCAGCAGCAGCCGGCCCAGGCGCCGGCACCCGCGCCGGGGCAGCAGTGGGCGCCCGCCGAGGCCGCGCCGTACCAGGGCGACCCTGCGCAGGCCGCCGCCGCACAGCCGTACCCGGGGCAGCAGCAGGCCCAGGCCGTGCCGTACCCGGGCCAGCCCCAGCCGGGGCAGCCGCAGTACCAGGTCCCGCCGCAGCAGGCGCAGCCGCCGCTCCAGCAGCAGCCGTACCCGCCGCAGGCCCAGCAGGCCCAGCAGCAGGCCCAGCAGCAGCCCGGCCAGTGGGCCCCGCAGCAGCAGCCCGCCCAGGCGCCGGCCCCCGCGCCCGGCCAGCCGGTCGACCCGCGCCAGGGCGGCTGGCCACAGCCCGCCGCCTACCAGCAGCCCCCGCAGCAGCAGGGCGGATTCCCGCAGCAGGCCGTCCCGCAGGCCCCGGCGGCCTTCCAGCCGGCCGCGTCCCCGCAGCAGGTCGCGCACGGCGCGCCGCTCGGCTACACGGCCGCCGTCGAGCTGTCCTCGGACCGGCTGCTGCGCAGCCAGCCGAAGCAGCAGCGGCAGAAGCCCCGCTTCGAGTTCGGCGGCAAGGCGGCGGCCGCCGAGCGCGCCCGCAGGCTGGAGATCATCCGTACCCCGGTGATGAGCTGCTACCGGATCGCCGTGATCAGCCTCAAGGGCGGCGTCGGCAAGACCACGACCACCACCTCGCTCGGGGCCACCCTGGCCAGTGAGCGCCAGGACAAGGTGATCGCGATCGACGCCAACCCGGACGCGGGCACGCTCGGGCGCCGGGTGAAGCGCCAGACCGGCGCGACCATCCGCGACCTGGTGACGGCCATCCCGCACCTGCGCAGCTACATGGACATCCGTCAGTTCACCTCGCAGGACCTGCACTCGGGCCTGGAGATCCTGGCGAACGACGTCGACCCGGCGGTCTCGACCACCTTCAACGACTCGGACTACCGCCAGGTCATCGACGTCCTCGGCCGGCAGTACCCGATCATCCTGACCGACTCGGGCACCGGCCTGCTGTACAGCGCAATGCGCGGTGTGCTGGACCTCGCCGACCAGCTGATCATCGTCTCCACCCCCAGCGTGGACGGCGCCAGCAGCGCCTCCACCACGCTGGACTGGCTCTCCGCGCACGGCTACGCGGACCTGGTGCAGCGCTCCATCACGGTGGTCTCCGGGGTGCGCGAGACCAGCAAGATGATCAAGGTCGAGGACATCGTCGCGCACTTCCAGACCCGCTGCCGCGGCGTCGTCGTGGTGCCCTTCGACGAGAGCCTGGCCGCCGGCGCCGAGGTCAACCTCGAAATGATGCGCCCCAAGGTCCGCGAGGCCTACTTCGAGCTGGCCACCCTGGTCGGCGAGGACATCATCCGGGCCCAGCAGAGTGCCGCCCAGCAGAGCGGCTGGCAGCAGCAGCCCCCCGCCGCGCAGTACCCGGGCCAGCCCCAGCCGGGGCAGCCGGGCGAGTGGGCGGGCCAGCCCCAGCAGCCGTACGCGCAGCCCGGCCAAGGCGGCTACCCGCCGCAGCAGCCGGGCCAGCCCGCCCCGGGTGCGCCCTGGGCCCCGCAGCCGGGCCAGGCACCGCCGCCCCCGGCCGGGTACGGCTACCCGCAGCAGCAGGCCGCCCCGGGCGCCCAGCCGCTGCCGCAGGAGTGGATGCAGCAGCAGCAACAGCCCCCGCAGCAGGGCGGCTACGGCTACCCGCCGGCGCCGCCGGAGGGCCAGCAGCCCCCGCCGGCCGGCTACGGCTACCCCCCGCCCGCCCCGCCCCAGCAGCCGCAGCAGTAGCAAGTAGCGGAAGGGCCCGCCGACATCGCTGTCGGCGGGCCCTTCCGCTGTGGTGTCCTCGTGCCCGGGTGCCCGGGGAGGCCGGCCGGGCCGGCCTCCCCGCGCCCGCGCCGTCAGCCGGCGGCGACGTCGGTCAGCTCGCGGGCCTGCTTGACGTCATCCGCCATCCGCTCCAGCAGTGCCTCGATCGAGTCGAACTTCTCCATGCCGCGCAGGTACGTGAGGAAGTCGACCGCGACGTGCATCCCGTACAGGTCCAGGCCCACCCGGTCGATGGCGTACGCCTCCACCGTGCGGGTGGTGCCGTCGAAGGTCGGGTTGGTGCCCACCGAGATCGCCGCGGGCATCAGTTCACCGCCCGCGGTCAACCAGCCCGCGTACACCCCGTCCGCCGGGATCGCGCTGTGCGGGACGGTCTCCACGTTGGCGGTCGGGTAGCCGAGCTCCCGTCCGCGCTGTGCGCCGCGCACCACCACGCCCTCCACCCGGTGCGGACGGCCCAGCACCTCGGCCGCGCCCGTCAGGTCACCGGCCGCGACCAGCCGACGGGCCAGGCTGGAGGAGAACGGCTCGCCGTCGCCCGCCGACCCGCGCACCTGGAGGTCCAGCACCTCGACCTCGAAGTCCGCGGACCGGCCCAACTCGGCCAGCAGCGCGACGTTGCCGGCCGCCCGGTGGCCGAAGCGGAAGTTGGGGCCCTCGATGACCAGCCGCGCGTGCAGCGCGTCCACCAGGACCTGCTGCACGAAGAACTCGGGCGACTCCTGGGAGAACTCCAGCGTGAACGGCAGCACCAGCACCGCGTCCACCCCCAGCGCCTCGATCAGCTCCGCGCGCCGCGGCTGCGGGGCGAGCAGCGGCGGGTGGCTGCCCGGGCGGACGACCTCGCTCGGGTGCGGGTCGAAGGTGACCACGACCGCCTTGGCGCCGAGCTCCCGGGCCCGCGCCACCGCCCGGTTGATGATCAGCTGATGCCCGCGGTGCACCCCGTCGAACGAACCGATGGTGACGACGCTGCGTCCCCAGTCGCCGGGAATCTCCTCCAGGCCACGCCAGCGCTGCACCCTGACCGCTCCTTGTTCCGTACGACGCGTACCCTCAGCACGCTCAAAGGCTCAAACCTGAACCCCTATAGCGTGCCATGCGCCCGGCCCTGCTCCGGCACCGGAATCCCAGCTGCGGCCCGGGCGGGCCCGCGGGCCGGGCGGCGGGCCCGCGCCGCGGCCTCCTGCGGGTCGCGCCCGGCCACCACCAGACCCCGCATCCGCGCCACCAGCGGGCCGCCGGGGGCCGGCAGCCCGGCGTCCGGCGGCCACCACGCGAGCAGCTCGGCGAACGCCGCCGAACGCCCGGCGCAGCGCAGCAGCTCCTCGTCCGCCGTGGCCAGCACGGCGCCGACCCGGGCCACCACCGCCCGCAGCCAGCCGCTCTCGTGCCGCTCGGCGTCGTCTGCGAGCCGCTCCAGAACGGCCGTCAGCACCAGCGGATCGCGCTCGGCCGCCAGTAGCGACTCCAGCAGCTCCCGGCGCAGCGCCTGCCCCGGCGTGGCCAGCACCCGCGCGAACGCCCGTCGCACGACGGCCGAGCCGCGGGCCGGCTCGCCCTCCAGCAGCGTCCGCAGCTCGGCGCGGGTGCCCGCGGCGGGCGGCTCACGCTCCAGCCGGCGCTCCAGGTACTCGGCGGCGATCAGCGCGGCGAGCTCCGGACGCTCCCTCAGCAGCCGCCCGACCAGCACCACGCCCCGCCGGCAGGCCGCGGGCGCCACTGCCCCCGCCAGCACCCGCAGCACCTGGGCGACCTCCGCTCCCGGCCCGGCCGGCCGCTGCCCGAGCGCCGCCAGCACCGGCTCCGGATCACTCTCCAGCGCCGGGGCCAGCACCGCCGCCGTGACGAAGGGGTCCGCGCGCCCGTAGGCCGCCAGTGCGTCGGGCAGGTACCGGCCGCGGGTCTCCCGGTCGAGCACCAGCAGCGCGAGCGCGGCGCCGTGCAGCGCCGGCTCGTCCTCCCTGGCGAGCAGCGCCTGTGCGGTGAACCTGAGCAGCGCCGGGCCCTGCCCCCGCGCGTGCGGAGCCGCGTGCTGCGCGTGCACCGCGGCGGCGACATGGCGCTCGGGGCGGGGGTCGTGGCTCCAGCGGTCGACCGCCCGGCACAGGGCCGAGGGCTCCTCGGCGGCCAGCAGGCCGAGCAGCGCGTCGGCCCGCGGGTGCGCGGCGTCGGCCAGGCACTCCGTCAGATCGTCCAGGGCGAGCGCGCGATGGGCGTACAGCAGGTCGTGGGCGAGGTCCGCGACACTGCGGCCGGGGAGGGCGGGCAGGCTCCGCGAGTCGGCGAGCCAGGCGCAGAGCAGCGGCAGGACGCCGGGCGCGTCCACGCGCAGGCGGCCGGCCACCGCGCCGAGGAACGGCTGCCCGGGCCCGTCGGCGCGGGCCAGCCGGCGCAGCAGGTCCAGTTCCAGCGCCGGCGGCAGCCCGAGTTCCGTCCAGAACCCGGGCCCGAACCCGGCGAAGCCCGCCTCGCCGCCCGGGCCGAACCCGCCGGTCACGCCCGCCCGCTCGGCGATCCGCTCGGCCAGCTGCTCCAGCAGCGCCCGGTGCTCCGCCGGATCCGGGCTCGCGGCGAGCCCCGCCGCCAGCAGCCGCCCGGCCCACCAGGCCGGCTCACTCCCGGCGGGCCTGAGGTCCAGCGCCCGCCAGATCCGGTGCAGCCACGGGTCGAGCGCGGGCGCGCCCCAGGTCCGGCCCAGCCGGCGCAACGCGGCCACCACCGGACCGATCCGGTGCCGCGCCACACCGGCCGTGGCAGCGCCCGGCGTGGCAGCGGGCCGGCGGGCCGCCTCCGGGCCCGCGCCGGGCCACCAGGCGGGGCAGGCGTCCTGCTCCTCCGCGAGCAGCAGCCGCAGCGCCTCGTCCAGGTCCAGGTGCAGGCCCTGCCACCAGTCGGCCGACTCCTGGTGCGCCGGCCGGTACCCGGCCCCGGCCGGGACGAACAGCCGCTCCGCCAGCACCGCGGCAGCCCAGCCCCCGGCCACCGGGAAGAGCTCCTCGAAGTCGGCCCGGGCCAGCCCGCCCTCGCCCGGCCCCAGCGTCCGCCGCGCCGCCTCGTGCAGCCGCCCCGCGACGGCCGCCGCCAGCCGCCGCACCCGGCCGTGGTCGGCGCCCGGCCCGCGCTGCCCGCCCCGGCGGTGCGCCCCCGGCCGGCGCGGCTGCTCACCCTGCGCGATCCGCTGGGCGACCCGCAGGCAGCCCAGGTCGAGCCGGGCCTCGAACAGCTCGGCCCGGCCGGGCGCACCACCCCGTACGCCCTCCGCCCACAGCTCCCCGGCCAGCCGCAGCGCCAGCGGGTGGCGGGCGTCGGCGGGGGCGAGCCAGCCGACCGGCAGGCCGTAGCGGCGCCGGGCCCGGTCGGCGGCCTCCTCCGGCAGCGGTCCGAGCCGGTGCACCACGGGCTGCTCCGGGGCCGTACCGCCGGCCGACGACGCGGGCGCCGGCGCGGCGGCGAGCTGGGCGGCCAGCTGCTCCCAGAGCTCGGGGCCGCAGGCCGTCAGCAGCCGCGCCCCGCACTCCTGGAGCCACTGGACGCTTGCCGGCAGCCAGGCCCCGCCCGCAGCCAGGGGCGCCTCCTCGGGGCCGTCCAGGACCACCAGCAGCGGCCGCTGCCCGGCCGCGCAGAGCCGGGCGGCCGGCGCGGCCTGCGGTTCGGGCCCGGTGGGCGGCAGCTGACCGGCCAGCAGGCCGGCGGCGTGCTCCAGGGCCCGCCCGACGGCGTCCGCCAGCGAGCGGTCGGCCGGCCGCAGGTCCGCGCCGCGCAGCCAGAGCGTCGGCAGCGGCCGGGGCCCACCCGCCCGCCGGACGGCCAGCGCGGCCAGCTCGGTGCTGCGGCCGCTGCCGGGCGCCCCGACCAGCGCGGTGACCAGGGCCTGCGGCTCCTCCCCGGTCAGGCCGTCCGGCCGGTCGACCCGGTCGGCCGCCAGGTCGGCGATCCGCCCGGGGCCGGCGCCGGCCGCGCCCAGCTGGGCGGAGGCCAGCTGCAGTACGCCCCCGAGGTTGAGCGCCCGCCCGTGGCCGGGGACACCCGCCGCGTTGCGTCCCAGCAGCTGCGCGAGGACGGGCGAGCCGCCGCCCGCCGCCGCGAGCCAGGGCGCCACCGCCACCGCCCCGGCCCGCTGCGGGCTGCGCAGCCCGGGCGCCAGGACACCCAGCACCGCGCCGTTCTCGGCGTCCAGCACCGGCGTGCCCGGGGTGAGCGACGCATGGGGCAGCGGCAGATCGAGCAGCAGGACGCCCTCCACCAGGTGGAAGCCGTCCTCCCAGGAGTACAGCCCGGTGCCCGTGCCGAGCAGGGCGCCGCCCAGCAGGACCGGCCGCTCCTGGTCGTCGCCGGGCAGCTGCGGCAGCAGGACGGGCCGCCCGGTGGCGGGCGCGGCGATCGACAGCGCGGGTACCGGCAGCCCGCCGACGCCGTCGGTGCGCAGCAGGGCGAGGCCCTGCTCCGGCAGTGGGTGCACGCTGTCCGGACCCAGCACCCGGGTCTGGCCGCCGGGTGTGTGCAACACCAGCCGTTCGAGCCCGGCCACCGTCTCGTGTGCGGTGAGCACCGTGCCCTGCGGGTCGGCCAGGAAGCCGAGCCCGCGCAGTCGGCCGTCCAGTGCGCGGATCCGCAGCAGCGCGCGGCCGTGTTCCGCCGCGCCCTCCGGGCCACCCGCCATCGCGCCGCCTTCCCCGCAGGGCCGGGCGGGCCCCGGAGGGGCCGCTCACGGCCGCCGTGCCAGCCGCCCGGGAGCCTGCCCGCCGCTGCGCCCGCACGACCCCTCCCGCGCCGCTCACCACCGTCCTTCACCTCGCGCGCTCGCTCGTGCGGGTGAGAGTGGCCCCGGACAGGTGTGAGCCCCCGCCGATCGACGGGGGCTCACAGTGCGGGCAGCGGGCGGGCTAGCCGACGAACACGGCGACCGGCTTGGCCTTGCCGTCCTTCTCCTCGACCAGCGCGAGGAAGCGGTCCTCGGGGCCGAAGACCGCGATCGGCCCGTCCACCCCGAGCCCGGGGGCCTTCAGCCGCATGCCGTTGGAGAGCAGCTTGGCCTGCTCGGCGTCGATGTCCCAGCGCGGGAAGGCGGCCGTGGCGGCATCACCGATCGGCAGCACCTCCAGCTGCTCCTCCAGCTGCTCCAGCGTCCGCGCCGACTCGACCCCGTACGGGCCGACCCTGGTGCGGCGCAGCGCGGTGAGGTGGCCGCCGACGCCGAGCCCGGCGCCGAGGTCCCTGGCCAGCGCCCGGATGTAGGTACCGGAGGAGCACTCCACGGTGACGTCCAGGTCGATGACGGGCGTGCCGTCCTCGGCGACGGCGGTGCGCCGGTCCTGGACGGTGAAGGAGTACACGGTGGTGGAACGGGCCGGGATGTCGAAGTCCTCGCCCTCGCGCACCCGGGTGTAGGAGCGCTTCCCGTCGATCTTGATGGCGCTGACCTTGGACGGCACCTGCATGATCTCGCCGGTCAGCCGGGCGATCCCGGCGTCGATGGCCTCCCTGGTCACCTCGGCCGCCGAGGCCGAGGAGGTGACCTCGCCCTCCCGGTCGTCGGTGACGGTGTCCTGGCCGAGCCTGATGGTCGCCTCGTACGTCTTGGCGGTGAGCATCAGGTGCCCGAGCAGCCTGGTGGCCCGCTCGACGCCGATCACCAGGACGCCGGTGGCCATCGGGTCCAGCGTCCCCGCGTGCCCGACCTTGCGTGTGCCGGCCAGCCACCGCATCTTGGCCACCACCCCGTGCGAGGTGATGCCCTCCGGCTTGTCGACGATGACCAGGCCGTCGGGGCCGGTTCCCTTGCGCTTCATCGGTTCATTTCTCTGAGAATGATCAACTGACAGGCCCGAGCGCCGCCCGGAACCTCGCCACGGTGGCCGCGACGTCCTCCCGGGTGGAGAACCCGGCCGCGAAGATGTGCCCGCCGCCGCCGAACTCGGCGCAGGCGCGGGCGACGTCCACCGCGCCCTTGGAGCGCGAGGAGCCGCGCAGCGTGCCGTCCGGGTCCTGCTTGAGCACGAGGGCGACCTCGGCCTCGGCGGGGCGGCGCACGATGTCGATCAGGCCCTCGATCTCCTCGACGGTGACGCTGAACAGCGCCAGGTCCTGGTACGGCACCCAGGTCCACACCAGCCCGAGGCCCCCGGCCGCCTCCGGCTCGAAGACGGCCCGCTCCAGCGCGCCGGCGAGCACCTTGAGGTAGCCGAAGGAGGAGGTGTCCCACAGCTGCCGGGAGATCAGGTCGTGCCGGATGCCGGTGGCCAGCAGCCGCCCGGCCAGCTCGTGGGTGGCGGGTGTCGTGGCGGCGTACTTGAACGAGCCGGTGTCGGTCGCCACGCCGGTGTAGAGGCAGGTGGCGAGATCCTGGTCGAGCGGCACGTCCAGGCGCCGCAGCAGCTCGTCCACCAGGACGGCGGTCGCGGGCGCGCCCGGGTCGATCAGCTGGTGGGTGCCGAAGCCGGGGTTGGAGGCGTGGTGGTCGATCACCACCAGGGCGGGCGCCGCGAAGGCCTTGTCGTGGAGCAGCCCGAGCCGCCCCTCCGAGGCCACGTCGAAGCAGAGCACCAGCTCGGGGACGTCCGGCACCTGGTCCGCCGGGACGATCAGCTCCTGGCCCGGGAGGAAGGCGAGCGACTCGGGGACGATCTGCGGGTCGTCGCCGAAGGAGACCCGGACCTCGTGGCCGAGCGAGCGCAGCGCGATGCCGGCCGCCAGTGCCGAGCCCAGCGCGTCGCCGTCCGGACAGATGTGGCAGATCACGTCGATCGAGGCGGCCCGGCCGATCTCCGCCACGACGCGCTGCCACTCCAGCTCGAAGGCCGGCGCCTCGGCGCGCGGGCCCGGAAGCACCGCGAGGGCACCCTCCACCGTACTGGTGGAGGATGCCCCCGACGAACCGGCCTTCGCCGGCTCACCCGCCATGACTACTCGTCCTCGTCGTCACGCTCGGAGGCCGGGACCTTGTACGGGTCCGCCTCGCCGGCGTACGTCGCGCCCGCCGCGGTGGTGCGCACCGCCGCGTCGATCTGCCGGGCGCGGTCCAGCAGGTCGTCGATGTTCCGGGCGTTGTCCGGAAGGGCGTCGGCGACGAAGGTCAGCGACGGGGTGAAGCGCACCCCCGTCTCCTTGCCGACCGTGCTGCGCAGGATGCCCTTGGCGCTCTCCAGCGCCGCGGCCGCGGCCTGCCGCTCGGTGTCGTCACCGTAGACCGTGTAGAAGACGGTGGCCTCGCGCAGGTCGCCGGTGACCCGGGTGTCGGTGATGGTCACGAAACCCAGCCGCGGGTCCTTGACCCGCCGCTGCAGGGTCTCGGCGACCACCACCTGGATGCGGTCGGCGAGCTTGCGCGCCCTAGCGTTGTCGGTCACGTTGCCTCCTCGTGCAGTGGGCTCGGTACTCGGGTCAACAACCCACCCGTGGGGGCCCATGCCCCAACGTACCGGCCCGCGCCCAGCCTTGTGGGCGCTCTCGGTCCTGATCTGTGTGAGAGTGGCGACTTCGCGCCCTCGCCACGGATCTCAATCATCGTCGCCGTGGTAGCGCCTCCTGGCGGAGAGCAACTGCACCTCGGGGCGGCCGGCGACCAACCGCTCACAGCTGTCCAGGATCTCGGTGACGAACCCGGCGTCGCCGGACACCACCGCAACGCCGATCTCGGCCCTGCGGTGCAGATCCTGGTTCCCTACTTCCGCCGCGCACACGCTGTACTTGCGCTGCAGCTCGGCCACGATGGGCCGCACGATCGAGCGCTTCTCCTTGAGCGAGTGGACGTCGCCCAGCAGAAGGTCGAAAGCGAGTGTTCCCACGAACATGTATGACAGGTCACGCCGACCTGGAGGCCTCGGAGAGCAGCCCGCGAGCGGGCTGATGTACGAGGACCCTACACAGCGACACCGGGGCCGGTCGACGGGAATTCCCGCCGACCGGCCCCGGGCAGCCACTCGCTTACGCGCGCGGCTTCTCGCGCATCTCGTACGTCTCGATGACGTCCTCGACCTTGATGTCGTTGAACGACCCCAGGGTCACACCGGCCTCGAAGCCCTCGCGGACCTCGGTCGCGTCGTCCTTGAAGCGGCGCAGACCCTCGATGGTGAGGTTCTCCACCACGACCTTGCCGTCGCGGATGAGGCGGGCCTTGGCGTTGCGGCGCAGCAGGCCCTCGCGGACGATGACACCCGCGATGTTGCCGAACTTGGAGGAACGGAACACCTCGCGGATCTCCGCGGACCCGAGGCGCACCTCCTCGTACTCCGGCTTGAGCATGCCCTTGAGGGCCGACTCGATCTCCTCGATCGCCTGGTAGATGACCGAGTAGTACCGGACGTCCACGCCTTCCTTGTCGGCCGCGGTACGGGCACGGCCTTCGGCGCGCACGTTGAAGCCGATGATGATGGCGTCGGAGCCCATCGCCAGGTTGACGTCGGACTCGGTGATCGCACCCACACCGCGGTGCAGGATCCGGAGCTCGACCTCCTCGCCCACGTCGAGCTTGACGAGGGCGTCCTCAAGGGCCTCCACCGAACCGGAGACGTCACCCTTGATGATGAGGTTGAGCTGCTCGATGTCGCCCGCTGCGATGGCCTTGTCCAGGTCCTCCAGGGACACCCGGACCCGGCGCTGCGCGAAGGCGGCGTTGCGGTCACGGGCCGAGCGCTTCTCGGCGATCTGACGCGCGGTGCGGTCCTCGTCGACGACGATGAAGCTGTCGCCGGCGCGGGGCACGGAGGTCAGACCGAGCAGCAGCACCGGACGGGACGGGCCGGCCTCGGCGAGGCTGTTGCCGTTCTCGTCCAGCATGGCGCGGACGCGGCCGTAGGCGTCGCCGACCACGATCGAGTCACCGACGCGCAGCGTGCCGCGCTGGACCAGGACGGTCGCCATGGCGCCGCGGCCCTTGTCGAGGTGGGCCTCGATCGCAATACCCTGCGCGTCCTGCTCCGGGTTGGCCCGCAGGTCGAGCGAGGCGTCAGCGGTCAGGACGACCGCCTCCAGCAGCTGGTCGATGTTCAGACCCTGGCGCGCGGAGATGTCGACGAACATGGTGTCGCCGCCGTACTCCTCGGCCACCAGACCGAACTCGGTCAGCTGACCGCGGACCTTGGTCGGGTCCGCGCCCTCGACGTCGATCTTGTTGACGGCGACCACGATCGGCACACCCGCGGCCTTGGCGTGGTTAAGCGCCTCGACCGTCTGCGGCATGACACCGTCGTTGGCCGCGACCACCAGGATCGCGATGTCGGTCGACTTGGCACCACGGGCACGCATGGCGGAGAACGCCTCGTGACCCGGGGTGTCGAGGAAGGTGATCGGACGCTCTTCGCCGTTCACCGTCGTCGCGACCTGGTACGCACCGATGTGCTGGGTGATGCCACCGGCCTCGCCGGCCACCACGTTGGACTTGCGGATGGCGTCCAGCAGGCGGGTCTTACCGTGGTCGACGTGACCCATGACGGTGACGACCGGCGGGCGGGCCGCCAGCATGTCCTCGTCGCCCTCGTTCGCACCGAAGTCGATGTCGAACGACTCCAGCAGCTCGCGGTCCTCGTCGTCACGGCTGACGATCTCCAGGACGAAGCCCATCTCGTCCGCCAGCAGCTGAAGCGTGGCGTCGGAGACCGACTGGGTCGCGGTGACCATCTCACCGAGGTTGAACATCACCGAGACGAGCGCGGCCGGGTTGGCGTTGATCTTCTCCGCGAAGTCCATCAGCGAGGCGCCGCTCGACAGGCGAACGGTCTGGCCGTTGCCGCGAGGCAGCATCACACCGCCGACGGACGGGGCCTGCATGGCCTCGTACTCCTGGCGACGCGCGCGCTTGGACTTACGGGCGCGAGCCGGGCGACCGCCCGGGCCACGACCGAAGGCACCCTGCGTGCCGCCACGGGCACCCGGGCCGCCGGGACGGCCGCCGAAGCCGCCGGGACGCGGGCCGAAGCCGCCGCCACCGCCGGGAGCGCCACCCGGGCGCGGGCCGCCGAAGCCGCCACCGGCCGGACGCGAGCCCGGACCGGCCGGACGGCCGGCGAAGCCGGGGCGAGCGCCACCGGCACCGGCGCCGGGACCACCCGGACGGCCACCGGGGCCACCCGGGCCACGGCCACCGGGGCCCGGACGCGGGCCGGGACCGGCCGGACGCTGGGGCATCATGCCCGGGTTCGGACGCGGCATACCGGACGGGCTGGGCCCACCGGGACGCGGACCGGCCGGACGCGGCATGCCGTCGGGACGCGGGGCGCCACCGGGGCGGGCCGCACCGGCGCCGGGGGCGCCGGCGGGACGGGGACGGTCGCCACCGGGACGCGGGGCGCCACGGTCGGCACCCGGGGCACCGGCGGGACGCGGACGGTCGCCACCGGGACGCGGGGCGCCACGGTCGGCACCCGGGGCACCGGCGGGACGCGGACGGTCGCCACCCGGACGGGGGGCACCGGCACCGGGAGCACCGGCACCCGGACGGGCGGCGCCCGGCGCGGCCGGACGACGGTCGCCGGGGCGGGCCATACCGGTGGCGCTGCCCGAGGTGAACGGGTTGTTGCCCGGACGCGGACCGGCCGGACGCGGGCCCGGACGGGCACCGCTGCCGGCGGCGGGAGCCGCGGCAGCCGGACGCGGGGCCTGGGCGGCCGGACGCGCAGCGGCGGGGGCGTCACCGGCGGGAGCCGGCGAGGAGAACTCGGCCGCGGGAGCGGCCGGGGCCGCCGGGGCGGCGGGACGCGCCGCCGGGCGCGGGCCCGGAGCAGCGGCGGCCGGCTTCGCCGGGGCGGGGGCGGCCGGGGCGGCGGGAGCCGCGGCGGCCGGGGTGGGACGAGGTCCCGGGGTCGCGGCAGGGCGCGGACCCGGGGTCGGGGCACCCGGCTTGGGTGCGGCCGCACCGGCGGCGGGGCCGCCGGCGGGCTGGGGCGCCGCGGGCTTCCGCGGGCCAGGCTTGGCAGCGGAACCACCCGTGGGGGCCACTCCCAGCGCGTCAGTCAACTTGCGTACGACCGGCGCCTCGATGGTCGAGGACGCCGAACGGACGAACTCACCGAGCTCGGTGAGCTTGGCCATGACGGCCTTGCTCTCCAAGCCAAGCTCCTTGGCGAGTTCGTAAACCCGGACCTTAGCCACTTCACTCCTGTCTATGAGTCCGGGGTGATCGTCCGCCGGACTGTCGCTACTTCATGGGCGTACCCATCGCGTACTCATCGCGTACTCATCGAGTGCTCATCGCAATCTCGACCTACTTCCAACATCGCGAGGTACCTGACTGGTGGCACGGCGCGCGGATACACGCGCGCTGTGCTTGTTGCGGTGGTTCTCCGCCGCGGGCGGCGGCCGTAACGGGCGGCGTTCCCCTCCAGGCGGTCCTGAGGGAAGCCTCAGGTCGCCGGGGTGCCGCCAGCCCGCTCCTCGATGTACTCGCGGAGCCGCTCGGTGCCGAGCACGCCCTGGAGCCGGAAGGCCCTGGGGAACGCCCGGCGGCGGACCGCGAGGTCGAGGCAGGTCGGATCGGGGTGCAGGTGTGCGCCCCGGCCCGGCATTGCACCACGGGGGTCGGGGACGCAGACGCCCTCCACCGCCGTGACACGCAACAGCTGGTGCTTGGCCGCTCGCTTGCGGCAGCCCACGCAGGTGCGTTCCGGGCGTGCTCGGACATGCGTCCGGCCAGACGAAGGCAAGTCTACCCCTCCGAAGGGACATGGCGCCGCCCCACCGATCCGGGCGGGACGGCAGGGCGGCACGGTACGGGCGTTGCTACTGCGCCTCGGATTCGCGCGGCTCGCCCTCGGTGTCCGGGCGGATGTCGATCCGCCAGCCCGTCAGGCGGGCGGCCAGGCGGGCGTTCTGGCCCTCCTTGCCGATCGCCAGCGACAGCTGGTAGTCCGGCACGATCACCCGGGCGGAGCGCTGGTTGTAGTCCACGATCTCGACCTTCGTCACCCGTGCGGGGGACAGCGCGGCGGCGACCATCTCCGCCGGGTCCTCCGACCAGTCGACGATGTCGATCTTCTCGCCGTGCAGCTCGGCCATCACGTTGCGCACCCGGCTGCCCATCGGGCCGATGCAGGCGCCCTTGGCGTTCAGGCCCTGGCGGCGCGACCAGACGGCGATCTTGGTGCGGTGACCGGCCTCACGGGCGATGGCGGCGATCTCCACGCTGCCGTCCGCGATCTCCGGGACCTCCAGCGCGAAGAGCTTCTTCACCAGGCTGGGGTGGGTACGCGAGAGCGTCACCGACGCGCCGCGCACGCCGCGGCGGACGGCCACCACGAAGCACTTCAGCCGGGTCCCGTGCCGGTAGTCCTCGCCGGGCACCTGCTCCTGCGGAGGCAGGATGGCCTCCAGCTTGCCGATGTCGACCAGCACGTTCTTGGGGTCGTTGCCCTGCTGGACGACACCGGTGACGATGTCGCCCTCCTTGCCGGCGTACTCGCCGAAGGTCTGGTCGTCGGCGGCGTCGCGCAGGCGCTGCATCATCACCTGGATGCCGATGCTGGAGGCGATCCGGCCGAAGCCGCTCGGGGTGTCGTCGAACTCCTTCGGCTCGACACCCTCCTCCAGCTCGGCCGGGTCCTCCATCGCCCACACGGTGACGTGCCCGGTCTTGCGGTCCAGCTCGACGCGGGCCCGGCGCCGAGATCCCTCGGTGCGGTGGTACGCGGTGAGGAGGGCGGACTCGATCGACTCGACCAGCAGGTCGAAGGGGATGTTCTTGTCGGTAACCAGCGCGCGCAGGGCGCTCATGTCGATGTCCACGGCTACGCCTCCTCGTCTTTCTTCACGTTCACACGTTCGTTGGTGCGGATGGACCGGATGGGGCTGATGGGTGCGGAGAACCTCACTCCGCGGTGTCGTCCCCCTCGTCGGAGGCGTCCTCGGCCGCGGTGTCCGCGTCGTCCGCGAGATCCGGGGCCTCGTCGAGAAGCTTCTCGTCCTTGCGGCTGAACTCCACCTGGACGCGGGCCTTGGCCACCTCGGTGTACTCCAGACGGCGCTCCTTGGCCCGGCCGCGGCCCTTGACGGGCTGCACCTCGACCAGCGCGCCGTCCTCGTCGGCCTCCAGCACCCGGGCGATGATCTCGCCGCCGTCCGCGAGCTGGGCCTTGACCAGCCGGCCCTCGGCCCGGCGCCAGTGGCGGGGCTCGGTCAGCGGGCGGTCCACACCGGGAGAACCGACCTCCAGGACGTACGCGGAGCTGCCCATCACATCGGACTCGTCCAGCGCCTGGCCGACCTCGCGGGAGAACTCCGCGATCGCGTCGAGGTCCACGCCGCCGTCGGCGTCCACGTCGATCTGCACCTGGCGGCGGTTGCCCGCCTGGGCGACCTTCACGTCCTCCAGGTCCAGGCCCGCGTTGGCGGCCAGCGGCTCCAGCAGCGCACGCAGCCGGTCGATCTGGGTGGTGCTCATCCGGGTGACTCCTCGGCCGCGTCTGCTGTTGTCAGAGGTCGCGCTGCGGACCCCGGCGCCGATCGCGGCACGGGGGCGAGTCGCAGCAACTCGGGCCAAAGCCTATCCGGTCAACCCCCGAACCACCGATTCCGGACGGCACACGGCCGGGAGCGACACGCCGACTGCGAGCAAGCTCACATCACCCCACCGAACCCCGGGGTGGCCTCATCCCGTGTGGATTCTGTAATCATTCACGCCAGCAGGGGCGCCGCGACCCCCGCCCGAGCCCGGGAGAGACACGATGCAGGCCCCCACCCGACGGACCGCCCTGGCCCTAGGGCTGCTCGTCACCGCCGGGGCCCTCGCCGCGTGCACCGACACGCACCCGGACAAGGACAAGGACTCCGGCGAGCAGCACGGACCGGACCCCGACCAGCCGCTCAGAACCCGCGCCGTCGCGGACACCGACGCCCTGCTCGCCGGGTACGACGCCGTGCTGGCGGGCCCGGGCGCCGGGCAGGCGGGCCGGCTCCAGCCGCTGCGCGCGGAGGTCGCCCAGCACCGGGCCGCGCTCGCCGAGGGCCTGCCGGCGCCCGCCGCGACGACCACCCCGGCGGCCTCCCCCACCGCCACCGGGACGGCCACCGACGCCTCGGCCACCCCCGGTGCCACGGCGAGTGCCGCCCTCCCGACGAGCGTGGCCGCGCTGGCGGCGGCCGAGCGGCAGACCGCCCAGGCCCGGCTCACCGACCTCACGGCCGCCTCGCCCGCGCTCGCCGCGCTGCTGGCCGCCGTCTCCGCCTCGGGCGCGCTGCACGCCGCCGCCCTCGGCGACCGCACCCCCGTCATCGGCACGACGGCGCCCGCGCCGAGCGCCGACGCCTCCCCCGCGCCCACCGCGCCCACCGCGTCCGCTCCGTCCGCTCCGTCCGCGTCGGCGTCCACGGCGCCCGCATCGCCCCCGCCGTCCGCGCCGTCCGCCGACGGCACCGCCGCCCTGCAGAGCGCCCTGGCCGCCGAGCACGCCGCGATCTACGGCTACGGCGTCATCGGCGCGCGGCTGCCCGACGACCAGCAGCGCACCGACGCCCGGAGTGCCTTCGCCGCCCACGAGGCCCGGCGCGACGCCTGGCAGCGCCTGCTGGCCGGCGCGGGCGCCTCCCCCGCCGCGGCGGCCCCCGGCTACCAGCTGCCGTTCGCGGTCTCCGACGCCGCCACCGCGGGCAAGCTCGCCGCCCACGTGGAGACCCGGCTCACCGACGTCTATGCCGCCCTGGTCGGGCAGGCCGCCGGCCCGCTGCGGCTGGCCGCCGCCGACGCGCTGCGCGAGTGCGCCCTCCGGGCCAGGCAGTGGGGTGCCACCCCGACCGCCTTCCCCGGCCTGCCCGACCCGGCGGCCACCGCCGCCCCCACCGGCACGGGAACCCCCGGCACGGGCACCCCCACCGCCCCGGCCACCGCACCCCGCTGACCACGCCTCACGGCCGCTGCCCGGCCCCCTCCCCCGACCGGCCGCGCTGACCTGCCGGTTCCCGTTCATGGCCGACAATGGACGGGTAGCACCAGGGCACGCTTCGACGGGAAGGCCAGCATGTCGCCAGCACCAGGGCAGATCAGCATCCCGGCACGCCTGGCGCACACCGTCACGGCCGAGGAGGGCGAGGCGGCCCGCAGCTGGTTGACGAGCCTGCCCGAGCGGGTGGCCGCGCACCTGGCCCGCTGGGACCTCACCCTGGAGCGCGTCCTGGAGCCCGGCGGCCGCCGCAGTCTGATCGGCTACGCCCACCGCGACGACCTCAGCGCCGTGGCGCTCAAGGCCACCCTGCCCGCTCCCGAGCCCTCCCGCGAGCACGCCGCCCTCGCCCACTGGGCCGGCCGGGGCGCCGTCCTGCTGCTCGACTCCGACCCCGCCGAGGGCGTCCTGCTGCTGGAGCGCCTGCACGGGGAGATCCCGCTGCGCTCACTCGCCGAGGCGAAGGCGATGCTGGAGGCCACCAGCCTGCTCCGGCGGTTGTGGGTGCCGCTCACCGACGGCCACGGCTTCACCCCGCTCGCCGACCACGCCGCCGTGCTCCTCTCGGGCCTGCGCCGCCGCTGTGAGCTGCCCGCCGCCGCCGACGCCCGGCCGCTCGCCGACGCGGCCCTGGAGGCCGCCGAGGTCCTGCTCTCCTCCGCCACCGAGCAGTTCCTGCTGCACGGCAACTTCCATCACGGCAAGGTGCTGGCCGCCGACCGGGCGCCCTGGCTCGCCGTCGCCCCCGAACCGCTGGCCGGCGAGCGTGCCTACGACCTCGCCCGGCTCGCCCAGGACCGGATCGACACCCTGGTCGCCTCCCCCGGGCCCCGCGGCGCCGCCCGCCGCAGGCTCCAGCAGCTCGCCGAGGCCGTCGAGGTCGACCACGACCGGCTGCGCGGCTGGACCCTGCTGCGCAGCGTGGACACCGGCCTGCGCCACCTGGAGGCCGGGGACACCGGGAGCGCGGAGCTCTACCTGGAGTTCGCCGACTGGCTCTGACCGGCCCGCCACTGCGCCAGCGGCAGCCGAGCCCCCATCACCGCGTACGGGCGGTCGGTGTTGGGGAAGCGCACCGCACGCGCCAGATCCCGGTAGCCGAGCGCGCGGTAGAGCCGGCGCGCCGGAGTCTCCGCGTCGATGGCGGACAGGATGCTGCGCGGCTGCCCGGAGCGCTCGCACAAGGTCCTGATCAGGGTGCTGCCCACGCCCCGGCCCTGGAACTGCGGGAGGACGTGCAGTTCGGTGATCGCGAAGACGTCGTCCAGCCAGTCACCGTGCCCGGCCGCCTCCAGATGCGGCTGGATCACCGTGCTCCACCAGTGCTCGCGCCGGTTGGGCATCCCGTACCCGAAGCCGACCAGCCGGCCGCGGCTCATCGCGCCGAGCGCCAGCACGCCGGGCTGCTGCGCGTGGCGCCCGACGATCTGCAGCCGGACGGCGACCTCCTCGGCCGTCAGCCCGAAGGCCACCGCCTGCACCTCGAGCGCGTACGGCGCCCAGGCCGCAAGGTCGATGGCCTCGATCGTCACCTCGGTGAGCTGCTCCATGACCCGGGACGTTACTACTCCGGCGGCCGCTCCAAGCGGCTGCTTCGCCCCTCTCCACCCGGATTCGACCGGCCCTGCCGCGACAGGGGCCCAACCGGGCACCGGGGCAAGGGAGTTCAGAACAGGACGCTCATGAACGCGCCCACCTCGCGGAAGCCCACCCGACGGTAGGCGGCGCGGGCGCGCAGGTTGTAGTCGTTCACGTAGAGGGACACCACCGGCGCGACCTCGCGCAGGGCGACCTCCAGCACCGCGGCCATGCCGCTCTCCGACAGCCCCTGCCCGCGGTACTCCGGGGCGACCCAGACGCCCTGGATCTGGCAGGCGCCCCGGGTGACGGCACCGATCTCGGCCTTGAAGACCACCTCGCCGGCCTCGGTGATCCGGGCGAACGAGCGGCCGGTGCTGATGAGTTCGGCCACCCGGGCCTGGTAGAGCAGCCCACCGTCACCGGCCAGCGGCGAGACGCCGACCTCCTCGGTGAACATCGCGACGCAGGCCGGCATCAGCGTCTCGACCTCGTTCCTGCGCACCCGCCGCACCAGCGGGTCGGGGGCCACCTCGGTGGACGGCAGGGCGGTGGCGAGCAGCGGCTGGTGGGCACGGACCTCGCGGGCCGGGCCCCAGCTGCGCTCCAGCAGCGCCCAGAGCGCGGCGGTGGACCCGGCCGGGCCGACGATGGAGGAGCAGCGCCGGCCCTGACGGCGGGCTCGCTCGGCGAAGGCGCGGACGGCCTCGGGGCCGGCGTTGACCAGGACGAGGTTGGCGCCGGCGTAGCAGAGCGACTCCAGGCTGCCGTTCTCGTCGTACCAGCCCCACATCTCGCCGCCCAGGCGCCAGGGGTCCAGTCCGACCGCCTCCACCCGGGTGGCGACGAAGGCGTTGGCGACGGGATCGCGGTGCAGCACCTCAAGGGTGTCCGCGAGATCCTCGGCCTCCAGGACGCGGGTGGTCGCCAGGGCGCGGGCCGCCTGGAACGAGCTTGGGAGCATCACACCTCGATCGAGCATCGAGTCAGCACCTCACTGAGACAACTCTTGCCGCACCCTACTCCGTGGCCCCGCCCGGATACGGCGGCGGGGCCGTCCGTGGACGGACGGCCCCACACCGGAACACTGCGGGAGTCAGTCGGCGGCGACGACGGTGGGGCTGCCGGCCTCGACGCCGTCGGCCTGCATCTGCTCGGCGAGCTTGAGGGCCTCCTCGATCAGCGTCTCGACGATCTTCGACTCCGGGACGGTCTTGATGACCTCGCCCTTGACGAAGATCTGGCCC
>NZ_JBITGZ010000045.1:0-42836 GCF_044457565.1 Kitasatospora sp. NPDC050543
TTTTTTGGCCCCCAACCGGCCGGCCCCGGGGGGGGGGCGGGGGTTGGCCCGGCTACAAACCGGCCCCCCCCGGGGCCCCCCCCCCCGCGCCCCCCCCCCGGGGGGCCCCCCCCCGCCGGGGGGGGGGCCCCCCGTCATGTCCCCGGGCACGCCGCAGATGAACCCTTTCGGGGGACATGACACATAACCTCGGCGACAGCGGGCAGCAACCCTGACGGCCGGACACCCGTCAGCAGTCAGGAAGCCCTTCCATGCCCCTCGGCGACGCCCTCTCGTCACACACCTTCGCGGTTGAACTCGGCAACTTCCAGGTCGAGACCGTCCAGGCGGTGTCGGGACTCACCCTTGGACAGGACGTGATCGAGACCCGCCAGGTCAGCCCGACCGGCGAACTCATCATCCGGAAGCAGCCCGGAGCGCAGAAGGCGGGCGAGATCACCGTCACTCGCGGTCTGGACAAGAGCACCGCCTTCACAGACTGGATCAAGCAGACTCTTGTTGACGGGGACCTCGACTCGGCGCGCCAGAACATCACCATCGCGGTGAAGGACGGCCGCAACGAGACCGTGCGCCGTATCCACCTCACGAACGCGTGGGCCTCCGGCTGGGCGGGGCCGGAGCTGGACGCCACCTCTGGTCCGGCGATCGAGACAGTGACCATCACCTACGAAGACGTGACCGTCGAATAGCGGCCAGAAGTGAAACCACCCGGCCGGCCCAGCAATGGCGTTGGGCCGGCCGGGTGGGCGGTTGGGTGTCTGTGGCAGGACCGCGGTCGTCAGAGCGTCCAGCTGCCGATCGTGCCGTCAGGTGCGGTGTAGCGGACGCTCTGGCCATCGGCGGTGGCCTCGATGGTGAGCCACTCGCGGCGGGGCCGGTTGTGGGTGCGCCACTGGCTGGAACTGCCGTCAGGAGCGGTCGATGCCGTCTACGGGACGTGTCGAGACGGGGCGGATGCGCACGAGGTGTGCCTCAAAGCCCAAGAACGCGATACGCGTTACGAGGCCAGTCCGGTGAAGCTGCTCAGCGATCGTCTCGATCTGGTCCGGTGCGAGGAAGTCCCCGAAGGATCGCAGGTCCGCGTCGGAGAGCGGCATCGCGCGCAGTGATTCGAGCAACGCGCCCAGTGCCGTGCCGAGTTGGGTGAACGTCGTCGGCTGGGTGATGCCCTGGATGTCTACCGTGACCGGCCCGGCGTACGTGCTGGGCTGCTCGCTGTTGAGGGTCGGGCCGGGAGTTGGGGGCATGACGGTGCACCACCTCGGAAGGTCAGGCCGCCATCATGGCAGCGCGTAGGGTTACGCTAGACCTACAGTGAGTAAGGATGCAAGAGTGAAGGGTGCACGAATGCGGGGGTGGCTCCGCCGGGTGCACGACGGCCCCCCTTGTTACGGGCAAGGGGGGCCGTCCGTCGGCGGGTCCGCTATGCGATGAAGCGGTCGAACTCGCCCCGCTTCACGCCCTCCAGCCAGAGTCCGAACTTCGTGGGTGTGGTCACGATGACCCTGTCCGGGGCGTCGGACTCGCGGATTTCGATCATGCCGTCATCGTTGGTGGAGACCTCTACCGAGTTGCCTCCGTCCTGACTGCTGGTCGTCGACTTCTGCCATTGCTTCGGCATGACTTACCTTTCCATTTCCATGCTGTGTTTAACGTGCTGGACGACCCCCCATGAATCGCGACCAGAGGTGGGTCGTGCAGACGTCTTGGCGTTTCCGGAGGGGAGTGCCAATCGACTGAGATCGTCGAACCTCCCGCGGTACTTCTCCAGCGCTTCCATTGTCTCGGTGAATTCGGATGCGCCGGGATGATCGATCACCACCGTGGAGAGCGAACGCGAAGCTGGCTCGGTGATGAGGAACGGGCCGCTGTACGGTGGCGTCGCCTTCACGCTGAACGGGTAGATCTGGATGCTGACGTTGGGTCGCTCCCAGACTTCGAGCAGGTGGGCCAGCTGGAGGCGCATCGCCTCGCCGCCTGCGAATGCCATGAGCAGTGCTGCCTCGTGGATCACAAAGCGGAACTCGGTAGGGCTGTCGAGGATTCGCTGACGTTCGAGGCGGAAGCGCACCGTGTCGTCGATCTGATCGTCGGAGAGCGACGTATCGCCGTTCTCGAACAGCTTGCGCATGTACTCCTCGGTCTGGAGCAGGCCGGGGATGAAGAATGTCTCATAGTTGAGGTACCCGCTGGCTGCCCAGTGCTCCAGCTCGGCAAGGTCGAGTGCGAAAGTCGGAACCTTCCGCTTGTAGCCGCTCCACCAGCCCTTGCCGTCGCTGGCGCCCATTGCTGCGAGCGTGTCGAGATACGCGGAATCCTTACAGCCGTAGAAAGCCGCGAGCAGGCGCAGACGTTTCTCGTCGAGACCGGTTCGAGCCGCTTCAATGTGGTTGAGCTGCGGCCCGCGCATGCCCACCTGCGCGGCGGCTTCCTGTACCGGCATGTCGGCTTCCAGTCGCAGTCGGCGCACCTCGGCGCCGTAGCGCCGTTGGCGTTCGCTGATGTGCGCTCGCAGAGCCAATGTCCATCCCTTCCGTAGCACGGGCAGTGTCGCGCGCGGAAGGCGTGCCGCGCCACTTGCTTGCTTGGCCAACCTATCCCGGCCATGGCGCAGGGTTGCACGAATGAAGGGGTAGCTCTACCTTGGGTCGCATGCCGCTCACTGACGGTTCGTCAAGCGGCCCGAAGCGCACCCCGTACGGGCGTGCAGGTAGCCGATGCCTGCCCGCCTGTTGATCGGCGGGCAAGCCACGGGCTCACGATCCCGTCAGCACCTACACGCCAGGAGACTGGAGACCCAGAATCATGCTGCTGCCTTTGGTGCGCCCGCCCGGCGACGCTGCGCCGGACGAGTTCCGGCTCGATCTCTTCCTGCCCGCCGTGCCTCAGTCCGTGCCTGCTGTGCGGCACCTGCTGCGGGACCTGCTCGCCGCGCTCGGCCTCGACTCAGACACGGCCTGCCTGCTGCTCTCCGAGCTGCTGTCCAACGCGATCCGGCTCGGCGGCTTCCCGACCGTGACTCTCGAACTGCGGTCGAAGACCCTGTACATCGCGGTTGCCGACCACGTTCCGGGAACGGTGACGGCACAGAGAACGGGCCCCGACGGCACCTCCGGCCGGGGGTTGTTCCTGGTCGAGGCATTGGCCGATGAGTGGGGAGTGAAGGACATCGGACCGTACGGCAAAGCGGTCTGGGCGACCGCGCCGGCGGTGCCGGCCGCAGCCTGACGGCCGCAGGCTGTTTCCGCCGACGGCTTCGCGGCGTTCGGCCCCGGGGTCAGGGCCGGGGAGTTCGCCAGGCGGGCTCCTACGGTTGGTCTCCACGGGCAGGCCTTCGGGAGTCCCCGGAGGCCTGCACACCGGATTGGTCGCCGGTTCGGCGCCGTAGACCGACCGCAGCAGTTCGTCGAGGGCTGATCGCCCCGGTCAGTTCTTCTCCCGGCTGGCCCGGGAACGGTCCTCGACGTACGCCAGGCGCCGTTCGAACACCTCGCGGGCGTCCGGGGTCAGGGTGCGCAGGGCCACCAGGGCGCTGAAGACCACGTCGCAGAGCTCGTGCTCGACGTCCTCCCAGCTGTGGGTGACGCCCTTGCGCGGGTTCTGCCCGGTGGCGCCGATCACGGCGGCGCCCACCTCGCCGACCTCCTCGGACAGCTTGAGGATCCGCAGCAGCCGCTCGTCTCCGCCGGAGAGCCCGCTCTCCTGGTCCAGCCAGGTCACGAGCCGGTCGACACTGTCCCAGATCCTGTCGTCCATGGTGTGCTGCTCCCGTGCGGTGGTGGTGACGCCGCCTGCCACCGTACGGCAGCGGGGCGCCGCGATTCCCCGCGAACGCCTGCGCGTTCGATCTCCGTTCGGCTAGCTTGGCCCCGAATCCGTGGCGAAGGGGGAACGCGATGGCGGATGGGATGAAGGTGGATCCGGCGGCTCTGGAGCGGGCCGCGTCCGGTACGACCACCAGCAGGGGCGAGCTGAAGTCGGCCGGGGCGTTCGCCCTCGACGAGACCTCGACGGCCGCCTCCAAGCTCACGGGCTGGAGGACGGCGGGCGGGCTCGGGGCCCTGCGCCAGCGCTGGGAACAGCAGATGAACGGGGTGGACGGCGCGATGGCCGATCTGGTGGAGCGCTTCCACAGCTCGGCCGGGCACTACAGCGCGACCGAGGGTGACGTCGCCGCGAGGATGCACCGGTCCGGTCGGGCGTTCGAGTAGCCCGGCCCGGAGCCACGACCCACGCGTCCAGGACCGTGCGGCCCGAGGCACGCCCGGGCCCCGAATTCGAACCGTGAAGGTGCCATGCGTTACGAGGATCTGTACCACGCCGACATGGGCGCGCTGGACACCGCCGCCGAGCGGTGGAGTTCGACGGCGGCCAGGCTCAGGACCGCCACCGAGGAGTTCAAGACCCAGACGATCACGCCGCTGCAGAACACCGGCTGGAGTGGGGACGCCGCCGTCCGCGCCTACAACCGGATCGGCGAGGTTCAGACGCAGCTCGGGCGGGCCGTCGAGGAGGCCGGCAAGATCCACACCCTGTTGGCCGACGCCTCGCAGAAGTTCAAGGCCGTCCAGCAGCGGCTGAAGGCGCTGGTCGAGACCGAGGCGCCCAGCCGGGGCCTGTACGTCACCGACCGCGGCGAGGTGCTGGCGCGGGAGCCGTACGACAGCAACTCGCGGGACCGCCACGACCCGGACTTCCGGGAGCTGGCCGGCAAGCAGCGCCAGGACATCCGGGAGGTCGCGGAGGCGATCACCGGGGTGCTCAAGCAGGCCGACGAGGTCGACGCGGAGGCCGACTGGGCGCTGCGTCAGGACCCCAACGGCGCGCAGGACACCGGATTCAACGAGCGGGTCTACACCGGGCTCGACGAGGCGAAGCGCCTGATGGACAGCGAGGCGCGCTACAACGACGCCCAGCGCTACATCTTCGAAGAGATGAAGACCAACATCAACTCCGATACGGTCAAGTCGATCCAGACGCTGCTCCGGCCGCCGGCCTGGTACGACTTCGGCCGGGATCCGGGGCAGGACACGATCGCCGCCCTGACCATGTGGGGCGTGAAGGTCGGCCCCCACCAGGACTGGGACCACAAGCCCAAGCTGAAGGACCGCTACGGGCTGGAGAAGCGCGAGGACTACTTCTTCAAGGTGCCGGGCAGCGACGACAAGGTGTTCTACGACATCTACTCCAACATCCACTACGGCTACGTGGGCCGCGCGGCCGGCTTCGACGCCAAGACGCTGATCGACGGCGCGTCGGTGGCCGAGCCCATCCTGGTGGGTGACGACGACCAGGGTGACCAGATCACCATGCGGGCCGGGATCGAGCTGTACGACAAGTACGGCAAGGATCTGACGGAGGAGCAGCTGGCCGCCAAGATCCACGAGGTGGTGGAGGAGATGAAGCGGACCAAGGACAAGGACGGCAAGCCGCTCGGGCAGGTCCACAAGGACGCCGCGCAGTGAGCCCGCAGGCGCCCGCAGGCCCGCGCCGGCCCGGGCCGGCGCGGCTGCTCCGGCTGCCACGGCGGCGGTGGGCCCGGTGGGCGCTGGGCGTCACGGCCGTCCTGGTGGTGGTGGCGGTCGGGCTGTGGAACCTGCCGCTGGCCGGCCAGTGGCGGGCCGAGCGCCAGCCGCGGGACCTGCTGCTCGCCGAGCCGGGTGGCGGCCGGGAGTGGCGGGTGCTGGGCGACGGGTCACCGCAGTCGCCGCAGCTGCGCGGGCTGGACCAGCGCTGGGGCCGGAGCTGGCAGGAGGGCGCGCACAGCTCCGAGGGGCGCGCGGACCAGGTCTTCGAGCGGGTGAACCGGATGGACTCGCCGACCTGGGCCTGGCTGCTGTTCCGGGGCGGCGCCGATCCGGCCGAGCGGGCCGGCAAGTTCTACGACGTGGCCCGGCTGGACGCCGCCGCTCTGGCGCCGCACGCGGACGAGCGGCGGTTCTCCTGCGCGCGCTCGTCGGTGGCCGAGGGCGCGTGCACCCGTTGGTGGGTCTGGCTGCGGTACGGGCAGTACCTGGTGGAGCTGGAGGCGGCGCCGGTGGGTGACCCGCACGCGGAGCCGCCCGCCTGGCTGGCCGACACCGTGGCCCGGGTGGACGGGGCCATGGCCGCCACCGCGTAGGGCGTCGGCGGGCGGGCGACCTTCAGGGCCGTGCGGGATTCGCTGTTGCGTCAATGGCCCTTCTGCGTAGAGTGGTTGGGCACGTGTCGCATCGAGGTCGCAGAGAGGTGAGTCGCATGTCTCGCGCGGGGTGGCCGGCCAGCTGACCGGCCGGTTGATTCCAGAACGTTCGAGCCGAGTGCTGGGCATCCAGGTGCCCTGGTGCTGGGCGGGGGGCGGGTCGGTGACACCGATTCGCTCGCGCCGACGGGCCCTGGGCCCGGTCGGGCGAACCGACTGATCAACTTCGCTCGCGAGAGAGGATCCGATGTGGCCGGAACCATCGCCGCGGCGGCGCTGGCCATCGCGGCTGTGCTGTCCTGTGTGGTCTATGTGGCGAGGCAGGTCGAGGATGTCATCCCGTCGATCACCTCGCTGATCAAGAGCGTCATCGACGCGCGCAGCGAGATCGTCGCCCACTACCGTCGCAGCCTCCGCCCGGAGGACCAGGACGCCGCCCGCACGGCCGTCGTGGTCGAGCGGGTCGAGGAGGCGCCGGTGGTGGAGCGGATTCCGCTGGCGTAGTGCACCGCGGCTCCCGGGCCGGCCGTTCGCGCGGCCGGCCCGGGAGCTCCTCGGCCCGGCGGCGGTTCAGTGGTTGCTGATCCTGACGTCCCTGATGTTCACGGGCAGGGTCGGGAAGCCGTCGCCGGGGTTGTTCTGGTCGTCCTCGCCGCCGGCCGCGATCTTCTGCAGGACGTCCAGGCCGGCCGTGACCTTGCCGAACGGCGTGTAGGCGGGCGAGAGCTTGGTGTCCTTCCAGACGAAGAAGAACTGGCTGCCGTTGGTGTTCGGGCCGGCGTTGGCCATGGCGACGGTGCCTGCGGGGTACGTCGCGCCCTCCAGGTTCTCGTCGGGGAACGAGTAGCCGGGGCCGCCGCTGCCGGTGCCGGTCGGGTCGCCGCACTGGAGGACGAAGAGCCGCTGGGTGGTGAGCCGGTGGCAGTGGCTGCGGTCGAAGTAGTCGTGCTCGGCGAGGAACCGGAACGAGAAGGTGGTGCACGGGGCCTTGTCGGTCAGTGCCTGGAAGGTGATCTTCCCCTGGCTGGTCCGCAGGGTGGCGCTGTACGGCCTGGCGGCCTTCTTGGCGTCGAAGCTCGGGATGCCCTTGAAGTTGTCGGCCGGCACCGCCGGGGTGTAGCTGCAGGTGGGAGCCGGGACCGCGGGGGTCTCGGCGGCGGCGCCGGTGGTGACGGCCAGTGGGAGGGTGGTGGTGGCAGCCAGCAGTGCCCAGTGTTTGCGCTTCACTTGGCGGACCTTCCGGGAGGTGGTTGTCATGGATGCATCATCCATGCCCGCCCGGGCCGCCGCCATGCCCCTTCCGGCCCACCACTCGCGGGCGCCCCGCGCCCCGCCCGTTCAGTCGGCGGTGTCGAACAGCCCCGCGCGGGCGGCCAGCAGGGCGGCGGCGGCCGCGCGCTCGGCGGCCCGGTCGTCCAGCGGCTCCCCGGTGATGAAGAGGCGGTGGTAGAGCGGTGCGGTGGCCGCCCGGACCAGCTCCGCGCCGTCGATTCCGGCGGACAGCTCGCCGCGCTCGACGGCCCGGTCGGCGACGGCGGCGGCCTGGCGGTGCCGGGCGGTGAAGAAGGTGTTGAGTGCGGCGGCACCGAGATCGGAGCGCAGGGCCGCGCTGATCAGTGCGGTCGGCGTGGTGCGCAGCTCGGGGTCGGTGAAGGTCTCCTGTACCTCCCGGGCGAGCAGGCGCAGGTCCTCGTCCAGCGTGCCGGTGTCGGGGATCGGCCAGGCCTGGTCCGCGGAGGAGGCGAGGGCGTCGGCGATCAGGCCGTCCATGCCGCCCCAGCGGCGGTAGAGGGTCGCCTTGTGCACGCCGGCGCGGGTGGCGACCGTCTCGACGGTGAGCTGTTCGTACGGCTTCTCGGCCACCTCCGCGAGCGTGGCGGCCACGACGTCGGCGCGGACCCGGGCGCTGCGGCCGCCGGGGCGGGTGGCGGTCGTGTGGGGCGGTTGATCGGCGGGCAAAGACGACTCCAGTCGCATTAGGGCTTGTCGGGATGGTTGCACTCTGCAATGCTTCATCTTAACGCGACACCAGTCGCATTCTCCGTCGAGAGGCCACCATTGCCCCGCGCCACCGCCATCCCCGACCCCGCCGCCCTGCACCCCCTCGCCGGGCATGACCGGGTCGTCCTGCTCCGCCCGCTGGTCACCGATCCCAGGATCGAGGTGGGGGAGTACACGTACTTCGACGACCCGGACGGCGCGACCGGCTTCGAACAGCGCAACGTGCTGTACTCCTACGGTCCGGAGCGGCTGGTCATCGGCCGCTACTGCGCCATCGCCACCGGGACGCGCTTCCTGATGGCGGGCGCCGACCACCCGACCATGGGCGTCTCGGCCTTCCCGTTCACCATGTTCGGCGGCAGCTGGACCGAGCGGACCCTGGACCTCGTCGCCGGCATGCCGAGCAGGGGCGACACCGTGGTCGGCAACGACGTCTGGTTCGGCCACGGGACCACCGTGATGCCGGGCGTACGGATCGGTGACGGCGCGATCATCGCCGTCGGCGCCGTCGTCACCGCCGATGTCCAGCCGTACACCGTCGTCGGCGGCAACCCCGCCCGGCCGATCCGCCGCCGCTTCCCGGAGCCCGACATCGACCTGCTGCTCCGTGCCGCCTGGTGGGCGTGGCCGGTCGAGCTGGTCACCGGGCACGTGCGCACGATCATGGCCGGAACCCCGGCGGAGATCGCCGCGGTCGCCGAGGCCAACGGCCTGCTCACGCCCGCCGGGTCAAAGGAGGCCGAGTGATCGACCCGATCGACCCCTACCGCACCACGGCCCTGGTAGACGGCCCGGCCGGCCGCATCGCCGTGATCGACCACGGCGGTCACGGCCCCGACGTCCTGCTGCTGCACGGCGCCAACCGCACCGCGCTCGACTGGCAGGCGTTGCTGCCGCACCTGCCGGGTCTGCGCCTGGTCGCGATGGACCTGCGCGGCCACGGCCGCTCCCAGGCTCCCGCCGACGGGGACTACGGCTGGGCCTCCCACCTGGCCGATGTCGACGCGGTCATCCAGGCCCTCGGCCTGCGCGAGCCGTGGCTGATCGGCCACTCGCTCGGCGGCATGATCGCCGTACGCCACGCCGCCACGCACCCCGGCTGCCCCGGAATCGTCGACCTCGACGGCTTCGGCAGCGGTGTGCCGTCGCTCTACCCGGGCCTGGCACCGGGCGAGGTCGCAGCCCGGAGGGCCGAACAGCTCGCCCTCTACGCGGCGCTGCCCGCCGTCTCGGCGGACGCCGGCGAGCTCCTCGCCCGGGCCCGCGCGTCGGCGAAGCGGCTCGGCTGGGCTCCGGACGTCGAGGAGGCCGGGGTGCTTCGCTCCCTGGCGCCCGCCACCGGGGGTGGGGTCGCGGTCCGCCCGGCCCCGTCGACGCTGCCCGCCCTGATGGCGCCGATCGACGGCTGGGACATGTTCGCCGAGGTGCGTTCGCTGCGCTGCCCGGTGCTGCTCGTCCAGGGCGGTCGCACTCCCGAGCTCGGCCACCTTCCCGGCCGGGTGCGGGAGTTGACCGAGGCGCTGATCGCCGGAATCGGCCGCGAGCTGGCCGCTCTGCGAGCCGAGGCGGGCCACGTCCGCGCCGTGAGCCTGGACCGGGCCGCCCACATGCTCCACCTGGACGAGCCGGCCGTGGTGGCCGCCCTGGTCCGGGAGGCCGTCCTCGGCG
This sequence comes from Kitasatospora sp. NPDC050543, assembly GCF_044457565.1. NCBI lineage: Bacteria > Bacillati > Actinomycetota > Actinomycetes > Kitasatosporales > Streptomycetaceae > Kitasatospora > Kitasatospora sp. NPDC050543. The sequence goes on from NZ_JBITGZ010000045.1 coordinate 9,851, forward strand.
ACGCGCGTCACTAGGGCAGCTCGGGATTCCCCTGTTCGTCGGTCGAGCGGGTCTGGGTGTTGAAGCTGATCTGCCAGACGACGAACCGGCCCTCCGGGAGTTCGCAGACCACCGCGCCGTCCTGCCAGATCCCGTTGCCCCGGTAGTGATCGCCGGGCGGGTCGCCCTGGTTCTGGTGCACGTCGTGGACGCCGAGCCCCTCGTCGAAGGCCTGCCCGTAGACGTAGATCCGCGCGGCGGCCCGCACGTGCGGCTCCAGGACGTCCAGGGCGTTGTCACCGTTGCTGGCGGTCCACGGGAAGTACCGGTACCCGACACGGGGCGCCAGCCATCCGCCGACCAGGTCGACCAGGTCGGGGCCGAAGGCCGGCGCACCGATCGCCGGGCGCTGGATGGTCCGGGAGACGGCCCGCCCGGCCGTGTGGAGTGCGTCCACCCAGGGGGCGTTGCGCAGCATCGGACTGCGCGCGTAGTCCAGCGCCCCGGAGAACGGCGTGGACGCCAGCGGGTGGAAGCCGTCCGGCAGGGCGCGTACGGTCGCCAGGTCCGCCGCCCGCAGGTCGTCCACCAGCCGGTAGCCGACCCCGGTGACGGCCGGGGCGTCGACGTCCAGCGCCGCCTCGTACACGCCCTGAGGCGTGTGCAGTCTGATGTGGCCGTGGTACCAGTGCCCGTACTGATGGGTGGGATCGCGGAAGAACTCCTGGAACGTCCCGATGGTCACACCGTAGTTGGCAAGCGGCACGGTTCTCCTCCTGGCTGCCGAGATGATCAGGCAGTCAAGGCTTCCGGGCCCGCGCCCGCGCCGACAGCCGCCGAACGGGTGCGTGCTCCGATTGCGGGATCAGACCCGCACGACGACGATCTCGGCCTTCGGCAGCGTGGCGGCGCAGGCCGCGATGTCCTCCGGGTCGGAGGTCAGGACCACCGCGCGTCCGTGGCCTGCCGCTGTGAGCACGACCAGCGCGTCGATCACATCGGGGCGCTTCCTCGGTGGCAGAGCCACGGTGCCGAGCATGATGCCGACGCGCTCGTGGTCGAGGAGTGTGAACCCGGTCAGGACTTCGCGGTCCCGCAGCGTATGAGGGTTTCGGCGTGGTGTTCACGGTGGCCGGAAAGGTGTTGATCAGCGGTGGCGCGGTGCGCCAGGATGGCGCGGCACGCCTTCTCGCGCACGAGAGCCGTCCGACGACGCACGGGGCATCCTGCCGATCCGCCCGTTCGTCCGTCCGGAGGGATTCCCCCATGCGCGCCTCCTCGCCGCTGGTCCGTGACCTGCCCGTGCTGCTGGTGGCGGTGGTCTGGGGCTCCAGCTTCCTGGCCGTGAAGCACGTCGCCACCCAGGAGACGGTCCTCGCCATGCTGGTGATCCGCTTCGGGCTGGTGCTGCCCCTGCTGGCGGTGATCACCCGCCGGGCGCTGCGTGCGCTGCGGCCGGCGGAGTGGCTGGGCGGGGTGCTGCTGGGGCTGATCCTCGGCTCGGTGTTCCTGCTGGAGACGTACGGCAGTGTGAACACCTCGGCCACCAACGCCGGGCTGATCATCAGCCTGACGATGATCTTCACCCCGATCGCCGAGAGCGCGCTCGCCCGGACCCCGCTGCCGCGCGCCTTCCTCGCCGCAGCCGTGCTCTCGCTGGTCGGCGTGGGCCTGCTGACCCAGGGCGGTGGGCTGACCGCGCCCTCAACCGGTGACCTGCTGGTCCTCGGCGCGGCGGTGGTCCGTACCGTGCACGTGCTGGTGATGTCCCGCACCCGGGCGATCGCCGGGACCGACGCGATGGCCCTGACCTGGGTGCAACTCGCCTCCGCGACCGCGCTCTTCGCCGCCGTCTCGCCGTTCGCCGGGCCGGCGCCCTGGACGCCGGCCGCCGCCTGGAGCGCCGGCCAGTGGCTGCTGGTGCTGCACCTGGGGCTGCTCTGCACGCTGTTCGCGTTCCTGGTCCAGATGTGGGCCGTGCGCACCACCTCGCCGTCCCGGGTGAGCCTGCTGCTCGGCACCGAGCCGCTCTGGGCGGCCGTGTTCGGCATCGCCGTCGGCGGCGACCGGCTGGGGGTGCCGGCCCTGTGCGGCGGTGTGCTCGTCCTGGCCGGCACCGAGTGGGGCCGGCGAGCCCTCGCCCCGGCAGCCCCGGCGGGCCGTGCGGCCGCTGCGCAGTCGGTGCCCGAGTCGGTGTGACGCCCGGGCGGGCGGGGCTCACCGTCCGCTGTCGCGCTCTCTGCTCCCGGGCGATCCTTCGGCGCTCCTCCCGGCCGGCCGTTCGCGCGCTTGTGAACGAAAGGTCAAGCGGGCGTTCGCAGTCGGCCACCCTGGAGGGTGAGTCGCTATAACACGTCAACCGGACGCCTCGAAATTTGCGACGGAAGACGCATAGTTGATATAGGGCTGAGGCTCTGACCAGCCACTTCATAGTTGAATGCGACTACTTGTGACCATATGGCTTCTTTGAGTTGATGAATCGGCGCCTGATCGCATTCGTTGGCATTCGCGAGGTGGCGTAGATCACAAAGATCGTCCCGAACTGCGTGTCGCAGATCACAAGCGCACGGGCATAGGATGCGCTCGATCCAGGCTTTGTGAACTGCCTCACATGAGGTGGATCACGGGAACTGGATCACGGGTCCACCACAGCGTGACCCGTTGGTTCCGATCTGCAGTCAAGGACGACTGGACGGAGGGAGCGGGGGCTTATGAATGCCTACGCGCCGATCCTCGTACTCGGTGCCATCGCGGCGGCGTTCGCGGTCGGCTCCGTCGTGATGGCCTCGCTGACCGGCCCGAAGCGCTACAACCGGGCCAAGTTGGAGGCGTACGAGTGCGGCATCGAGCCGACCCCGCAGCCCGTGGGCGGCGGTCGGTTCCCGATCAAGTACTACCTGACGGCGATGCTCTTCATCGTCTTCGACATCGAGATCGTCTTTCTCTACCCCTGGGCGGTCAGCTTCGACGCCCTGGGGATCTTCGGGCTGGTCGAGATGCTCCTGTTCATCGCCACCGTCTTCGTCGCGTACGCCTACGTCTGGCGTCGCGGCGGTCTGGAGTGGGACTGACCTCTGCTTGTGAACGCGGGGACAAACCACCGGACTTGAGAGGCTGAGAGGGATCTGATGGGAATCGAGGAGAAGCTGCCGAGCGGCTTTCTGCTCACCAGCGTGGAGACCGCCGCTGGGTGGGTGCGCAAAGCGTCGCTCTTCCCGGCGACCTTCGGGCTCGCCTGCTGCGCGATCGAGATGATGACCACCGGCGCCGGCCGCTACGACCTGGCCCGGTTCGGGATGGAGGTCTTCCGGGGCTCGCCCCGGCAGGCCGATCTGATGATCGTCGCGGGGCGGGTGAGCCAGAAGATGGCCCCGGTGCTGCGCCAGGTGTACGACCAGATGGCCAACCCGAAGTGGGTCATCTCGATGGGCGTCTGCGCCTCCTCGGGCGGGATGTTCAACAACTACGCGATCGTCCAGGGCGTGGACCACATCGTCCCCGTCGACATCTACCTGCCGGGCTGTCCGCCCCGCCCGGAGATGCTGATGGACGCGATCCTCAAGCTCCACGACAAGATCCAGCACGAGCCGCTGGGCGCGAACAAGCGTCGCGCCGAGGAACTGGGCGAGGCCCTGGCGCTCCAGGCCACCCCGGTCAGCGAGATGCGGGGGCTGCTGCGATGAGCGAGCAGAACGGCGCCGCGAAGAACGACGGCGACGGCGCTGCGAACGGCGACGCCGGCAAGAACGGCAACGGCATCCCCGCCACCCGCAAGGAGATCCCCCTTGAGGTGGTCGGCAGTCGCCAGGGCATGTTCGGCGCCCGGGGCAGCGGCGACACCTCCGGCTTCGGCGGCCTCATCGCGCCCATCGTGCTGCCCGCCGCGAGCACCCGCCCGTACGGCGGCTGGTTCGACGAGGTCGCGGACGAGCTGGAGGGCGCCCTGGAGGAACAGGGCCTGGACCCGGCCGACGTGATCGAGCAGACCGTGGTCGACCGCGGCGAGCTCACCTTCCAGATCGCCCGCGAGCACCTGCTGCGCGCCGCCCGCACCCTGCGTGACGACCCGGCGCTGCGCTTCGAGCTGTGCCTGGGGGTCAGTGCCGTGCACTACCCGGGCGAGAAGGGCCGGGAGCTGCACGCGGTCTACCACCTGCGCTCGATCACCCACGGCCGGCTGCTGCGGGTGGAGGTCACCGCGCCGGACGACGACCCGCACATCCCCTCGGTGGTCAGCGTCTACCCGACCAACGACTGGCACGAGCGCGAGGCCTACGACTTCTTCGGCCTGGTCTTCGACGGCCACCCCGCGCTCACCCGGATCATGATGCCGGACGACTGGCTGGGCCACCCGCAGCGCAAGGACTACCCGCTCGGCGGCATCCCCGTCGAGTACAAGGGCGCCCAGATCCCGGCGCCCGACCAGCGGAGGTCGTACAGCTGATGACCACTCACTTTGAAGAAGCAGGAGCGCGCGAGACCACCGAGGGCCGGGTCTTCACCGTCACCGGGGGCGACTGGGGCGAGGTGGTCGAGGCCATCGGCCGGGCCGACGACGAGCGCATCATCGTCAACATGGGTCCCCAGCACCCGTCCACCCACGGCGTGCTGCGGCTGATCCTGGAGATCGACGGTGAGACGGTCACCGAGGCCCGCTGCGGCATCGGCTACCTGCACACCGGCATCGAGAAGAACATGGAGTTCAGGAACTGGGTCCAGGGCACCACCTTCGTGACCCGGATGGACTACCTGACCCCGCTGTTCAACGAGACCGCGTACTGCCTGGCGGTCGAGAAGCTGCTCGGCATCACCGAGCAGGTCCCCGACCGGGCCAGTGTGATCCGGGTCCTGATGATGGAGCTCAACCGGATCTCCTCGCACCTGGTGTGCCTGGCCACGGGCGGTATGGAGATCGGCTCCACCACCCTGATGATCTACGGCTTCCGGGACCGCGAGGTCATCCTCGACATCTTCGAACTGGTCACCGGCCTGCGGATGAACCACGCGTACGTCCGCCCCGGCGGCCTCGCCCAGGACCTCCCGCCCGGGGCCGTCGACCAGGTCCGCGAGGCCGTGAAGCTGCTCCGCTCGCGGATGCACGAGTACGACAAGCTGGCCACCGGCAACCCGGTGTTCAAGGCCCGCCTGGTCGACGTCGGCTTCCTCGATCTGGCCGGCTGCCTGGCGCTGGGCGCGACCGGACCGATCCTGCGCGCCACCGGGCTGCCGCACGACCTGCGCAAGTCCGACCCGTACTGCGGCTACGAGGACTATGCCTTCGATGTCGCGGTGGCGGACGGTTGCGACTCCTACGGCCGGTTCCTGATCCGGCTGGAGGAGATGCGCCAGTCGCTGCGGATCGTCGAGCAGTGCCTGGACCGGCTGAAGCCAGGCCCGGTGATGGTGGCCGACAAGAAGATCGCCTGGCCGGCCCAACTGGCCGTCGGCCCGGACGGGATGGGCAACTCGCTCGACCACATCCGCAAGATCATGGGCACCTCGATGGAGGCCCTGATCCACCACTTCAAGCTGGTCACCGAGGGCTTCCGGGTCCCGGTCGGACAGGCCTACACGGCGGTCGAGTCACCCAAGGGCGAACTCGGGGTGCACGTGGTCAGCGACGGCGGGACCCGCCCGTACCGCGTCCACTTCCGCGACCCCTCGTTCACCAACCTGCAGACGATGGCGGCGATGTGCGAGGGCGGCCAGGTCGCCGACGTGATCGTCGCGGTGGCCGGGATCGACCCGGTGATGGGAGGCGTGGACCGGTGAGCAACGTAGAACTCGGCCTGCCGGCGCTGCCGGCCAAGCCGTACCCGCCGGAGGTGCACGAGCGGCTCGCCAGGGACGCGGCGGAGCTGATCGGGCGGTACCCCGTCGCCCGCTCCGCGCTGCTGCCCCTGCTGCACCTGGTGCAGGCCGAGGAGGGCTTCGTCAGCGCCACCGGAATCCGGTTCTGCGCCGAGCAGTTGGAGCTGACCACGGCCGAGGTCACCGCCGTCGCCACCTTCTACACCATGTACCGGCGCAAGCCCGCCGGTAAGTACCACGTGGGCGTCTGCACCAACACGCTCTGCGCGGTGCTCGGCGGCGACCAGATCTTCGCCGAACTCCAGGACCACCTGGGCATCAAGAACAACGAGACGACCGGCGACGGCGAGATCTCGATCGAGCACATCGAGTGCAACGCGGCCTGCGACTACGCCCCCGTGGTGATGGTCAACTGGGAGTTCTTCGACAACCAGACGCCCGAGAGCACCAGGCAGCTGGTCGACGACCTGCGGGCCGGCCGGGATCCGGAGCCCACCCGCGGCGCCAAGCTCTGCTCGTTCAAGGAGACCGCCCGCATCCTGGCCGGGTTCCCCGACGAGCGCCCCGGCACCGTCGACGCCTCCGGCGCGGGCGGCGCGCCCTCCCTGGTGGGGCTCCGGCTCGCCAAGGGCGAGGCCCTGCCCGGCAACGGCACCACCAAGGTCGTCTCCCCCCGGCACGAAGGGACGGAAGCGTGATGACCTCCGCAGAGCCGGCCGAGAAGCTGCTCACCCCCGTGCTGTCCGCCCCCTGGGGCGACGACCGGCCCTGGACGCTGGCCGGCTACCGCCACCACGCCGGCTACGACGGCCTGCGGGCCGCCCTCGCCATGCCCCCGGACGACGTGATCGCCCTGGTCAAGGACGCCGGACTGCGCGGACGCGGTGGCGCCGGCTTCCCCACCGGGATGAAGTGGCAGTTCATCCCGCAGAACGACGGCAAGCCGCACTACCTGGTGGTCAACGCGGACGAGTCCGAGCCGGGCACCTGCAAGGACATCCCGCTGCTCTTCGCCAACCCGCACGCGCTGATCGAGGGCATGATCATCGCCTCGTACGCGATCCGCTGCGACCACGCCTTCATCTACCTGCGCGGCGAGGTCGTCCCCGTGCTGCGGCGCCTGCACGCGGCCGTCGCCGAGGCCTACGAGGCGGGCTTCCTCGGCAAGGACGTCCTCGGCTCCGGCATCGACCTGGACATCACCGTGCACGCCGGCGCCGGGGCGTACATCTGCGGCGAGGAGACGGCGCTGCTCGACTCGCTGGAGGGCCGGCGCGGCCAGCCCAGGCTGCGCCCGCCGTTCCCCGCCATCGCCGGCCTGTACGCCTGCCCGACCGTCGTCAACAACGTCGAGTCGATCGCCTCGGTGCCGCCGATCCTGGCCCGCGGCAAGGAGTGGTTCAAGTCGCTGGGGACGGAGAAGTCCCCCGGCTTCACCCTCTACTCGCTCTCCGGGCACGTCACCAACCCCGGCCAGTACGAGGCCCCGCTCGGCATCACCCTGCGCCAGCTGCTGGACATCAGCGGCGGCGTCCGCGCCGGGCACCGGCTGAAGTTCTGGACCCCGGGCGGCTCCTCCACCCCGATGTTCACCGACGAGCACCTCGACGTCCCGCTCGACTACGAGGGCGTCGGCGCCGCCGGCTCGATGCTCGGCACCAAGGCGCTCCAGGTCTTCGACGAGACCACCTGCGTGGTCCGCGCCGTCACCAGGTGGACGGAGTTCTACGCCCACGAGTCCTGCGGCAAGTGCACCCCCTGCCGCGAGGGCACGTACTGGCTGGTCCAGCTGCTGCGCCGGATCGAGGACGGCGAGGGCGTCGCCGGAGACCTGGAGAAGCTGCTCGACATCGCCGACAACATCAACGGCAAGTCGTTCTGCGCCCTCGGCGACGGTGCGGCCAGCCCGATCGTCTCCTCGCTCCGGTACTTCCGCGCCGAGTACGAGCAGCACATCAACGAGCGCCGCTGCCCCTTCGACCCGGCGGCCTCCACCGTCTGGGCCGACACCCGCCGCAGCGGCCACCAGTCCGCCACCGAGAGGGAGGTGCACGCGTGACGATCACAGAGCCTTCCACCCAGGTCGAACTGGTCACGCTCACCATCGACGGCGTCGAGGTCCAGGTCCCGAAGGGGACGTTGGTGATCCGCGCCGCCGAGCAGATCGGCACCCAGATCCCGCGCTTCTGCGACCACCCGCTGCTCGACCCGGCCGGTGCCTGCCGGCAGTGCATCGTGGAGGTCGAGGGCCAGCGCAAGCCGGTCGCCTCCTGCACCATCCCGGTCGCCGAGGGCATGGTCGTCCGCACCCAGCTCAGCTCGCCGGTCGCCGAGAAGGCGCAGCGCGGCGTGATGGAACTGCTGCTGATCAACCACCCGCTGGACTGCCCGGTCTGCGACAAGGGCGGCGAGTGCCCGCTGCAGAACCAGGCGATGTCCACCGGCGGCGCCGACTCGCGCTTCGAGGGCATGAAGCGCACCTACCAGAAGCCGGTGCCGATCAGCAGCCAGGTGCTGCTGGACCGCGAGCGCTGCGTGCTGTGCGCCCGCTGCACCCGCTTCTCGGAGCAGATCGCCGGCGACCCGTTCATCGACCTGGTCGAGCGCGGCGCGCTCCAGCAGGTCGGCACCGGCGAGGGCGACGACTTCCACTCGTACTACTCGGGCAACACCATCCAGATCTGCCCGGTCGGCGCGCTCACCTCGGCGGCCTACCGCTTCCGCTCCCGGCCCTTCGACCTGGTCTCCTCGCCGAGCGTCTGCGAGCACTGCTCCTCCGGCTGCGGGCAGCGCACCGACCACCGGCGCGGCAAGGTGCTGCGCCGGCTCGCGGGCGAGGAGCCCGAGGTCAACGAGGAGTGGAACTGCGACAAGGGCCGCTTCGCCTTCCGCTACGCCCAGCAGCGCGACCGTCTCACCACCCCGCTGGTACGGGACGCCGACAGCGGTGAACTCGTCACCGCCTCCTGGCCCCAGGCCCTGGCGGCCGCCGCCGAGGGGCTGCGTGGTGCCCGTACCGCCGTGCTGACGGGCGGCCGTGTGACGGTCGAGGACGCCTACGGCTACGCCAAGTTCGCCCGGGTGGTGCTCGGCACCAACGACGTGGACTTCCGGGCCCGCCCGCACAGCGGCGAGGAGGCGGACTTCCTGGCCGCCGCCGTGGCCGGCCGCGGCGTGGACCTCGACGGCAGTGGGCTCTCGTACGCCGAGCTGGAGAAGGCGCCGGCCGTCCTGCTGGTGGGCCTGGAGCCCGAGGAGGAGTCGCCGATCGTCTTCCTGCGGCTGCGCAAGGCCAACCGGGCCCGCGGCCTCAAGGTCTTCGCCGTCGCCAGCCACGCCTCGCGCGGCCTGACCAAGCTGTACGGCGCGCTGCTGCCCGCCGCTCCCGGCACCGAGGCCGAGTGGCTGGCGGCGCTCGGCGCGGACGAGCCGCTCGGTGAGGACGCCGGGCGGGCCGCCGAACTGCTGCGGGCCCCCGGCGCGGTGATCCTGGCCGGCGAGCGGCTCGCCGCCGTACCCGGTGGGCTGACCGCCGCGCTGCGCCTGGCGCACACCACCGGCGCCCGGCTCGCCTGGATCCCGCGCCGCGCCGGGGAGCGCGGCGCCGTCGAGGCGGGCGCCCTGCCCGGGCTGCTGCCAGGCGGCCGCCCGGCCTCCGTCCAGGCCGCCCGCGCCGAGGCCGCCGCCGTCTGGGGGGTCGCGGGCCTGCCGGCCCGGCTCGGCCGGGACACCGACCAGATCCTGGCGGCCGCCGCCCACGGCGACCTGGACGCGCTGCTGGTCGGCGGCGTCGACCCGGGCGACCTGCCGGACCCGGCGCTCGCCGAGGAGGCGCTGGCCCGGGTGCCGTTCCTGGTCTCGCTGGAGCTGCGCCCCTCCGCCGTCACCGCGCACGCCGACGTCGTCCTCCCGGTGGCGGCCGTGGCCGAGAAGGCCGGCACGTTCCTGGACTGGGAGGGCCGGGTGCGGATGTTCGAGGCCGCCCTGAAGCCCGACCAGCAGATGGGGCGTCACCTCCCCCCGGACGTCCGGGTGCTGTCGATGCTGGCCGACGCGCTCGGGCACCGGCTCGGCCTGCCCGACGTCCGGGCCGCCCGGCTGGAGCTGGACCGTTTCGCCCCCTGGACGGGCGACCGCCCGGCGGCCCCCGCCGCGCACCCCGCCGTACTGCCCCGCCCGGCCACCGGCCAGGCCGTGCTGGCCGGCTGGCGCCAGCTGCTGGACAACGGCTCGCTCCAGGACGGCGACCCCAACCTGGCCGGCACCCGGCACCCGGCCGTGGCCCGGCTCTCGCCGGCCACCGCCGAGGAGATCGGCGCCGGCGCGGTGCTGCGGGTCACCGGCCCGGCCGGATCGATCACCCTGCCGCTGGAGATCACCAAGGAGATCCCGGACCGCACGGTCTGGATCCCGCTCAACTCCACCCCCGGCGGGGCCCACCGCACCCTGGGCACCACCGTCGGCCACCTGGTCACCATCGCAGCCGCAGCGGAGGCCACCTCATGAACGTCCTGGCAGCCTACGAGACCCTCGGCTTCTTCGGCCGCGACCCCTGGTGGCTGGTCCTGCTCAAGGCCGTCTTCGTCTTCGCGTTCCTGGTCGGCACGGTGCTGATCGCGATCGTCTGGGAGCGCAAGGTGGTGGCCTGGATGCAGCTGCGGATCGGCCCCAACCGGCACGGCCCCTGGGGCATGCTGCAGTCCCTGGCGGACGGCATCAAGCTGGCCCTCAAGGAGGACCTGGTCGTCACCGGGGCCGACAAGGTGGTCTACATCCTGGCGCCGATCGTCTGCGCGATCCCGGCGTTCATGGCCTTCGCGGTGATCCCGTTCGGCCCGGCCGGTGACGAGGTGTCGATCTTCGGCACCCGTACCCCGCTCCAGCTGACGGACTTCCCGGTGGCGCTGCTGTACATCCTGGCCACCGCCTCGGTCGGGATCTACGGGATCGTGCTGGCGGGCTGGTCCTCGGGTTCGACGTACCCGCTGCTCGGCGGTATCCGCTCCGGCGCCCAGATGATCAGCTACGAGATCGCGATGGGCCTGTCGTTCGCGGCGGTGTTCATCTACTCCGGTTCGATGTCGACCTCGGAGATCGTCCAGTCGCAGCAGCCGACCTGGTTCGCGGTGCTGCTGCCGGTCTCGTTCATCGTCTACATCATCGCGATGGTCGGCGAGACCAACCGGGCGCCGTTCGACCTCCCGGAGGCCGAGGGCGAGCTGGTCGGCGGCTTCAACACCGAGTACAGCTCGCTGAAGTTCGCGATGTTCATGCTGGCGGAGTACGTCAACATGGTCACCGTCTCGGCCGTCGCCTCGACGCTGTTCCTGGGCGGCTGGCGGGCGCCGTGGCCGATCTCCACCTTCTGGGAGGGCGCGAACCACGGCTGGTGGCCGATGCTCTGGATCATCATCAAGATCCAGCTGCTGCTGTTCTTCTTCATCTGGCTCCGCGGCACGCTGCCCCGCCTGCGCTACGACCAGTTCATGAAGCTGGGCTGGAAGGTGCTGATCCCGGTCTCGCTGGTCTGGCTGGTGATGGTCGCCAGCGTCCGGGCGCTGCGCAACGAGGGCTACGACTTCGGCCAGGTGGTGCTGTACGTCGGCGCCCCGATCGGCGCACTGCTGCTGCTGACGCTGCTACGGGACGTCCTGCGGCGCGGTCCCGAGCCCGAGCCGGCGCCCCCCGGCGGCGGGGGCGAGTTCGACCCGATGGCCGGCGGCTACCCCGTTCCGCCGCTGCCCGGCCAGGAGCTGCCGCCGGTGCCGCGCCGGCGCAGCCGGGCCCCGCAACTCCAGGACGCCCTCAACGGGGCCAACCATCCCGAAGGGAGCTGAACCGCCATGTCATCGTCCTCGGACAAGACTGACAAGCCGTCGGTGCTCGGCCCCGCCGCAGGCTTCGGCGTGACCTTCAAGGCCATGTTCAAGAAGCGGCTCACCGAGCAGTACCCGGAGCAGAAGAAGCCGACCGCTCCCCGCTTCCACGGCCGCCACCAGCTCAACCGGCACCCGGACGGCCTGGAGAAGTGCATCGGCTGCGAGCTGTGCGCCTGGGCCTGCCCGGCCGACGCCATCTACGTCGAGGGCGCCGACAACACCGACGAGGAGCGCTACTCGCCCGGTGAGCGCTACGGCGCGGTGTACCAGATCAACTACGCCCGCTGCATCCTGTGCGGCCTGTGCATCGAGGCCTGCCCGACCCGGGCGCTGACCATGACCAACGAGTACGAGCTGGCGGACTCCTCGCGCAAGGACCTGATCTTCACCAAGGAGCAGCTGCTGGTCGGCCTCTCCGAGGGCATGGTCGACTCCCCGCACTCGATCTTCCCGGGCGCCGACGAGGGCGCGTACTACCGGGGCGAGATCACCGCGGCGGCGCCGGGCACGGTTCAGCAGGAGCGGACCAGCCGGGAGAAGGAGGCGCAGTCATGACCTCCACCGGAGAGGCCGTGCAGTTCTGGGTGCTCGCCGTGATCGCCGTCGGCGGCGCGCTGGGCATGCTGCTGATGCGCAAGGCGGTGCACAGCGCGCTCTGCCTGGCCGCCACCATGCTGGCCCTGGCGGTCTGTTACATGGCGCAGGGCGCGGTGTTCCTGGGCGTCGTGCAGATCGTCGTCTACACCGGCGCGATCATGATGCTGTTCCTCTTCGTGGTGATGCTGGTCGGCGTCACCTCGGCGGACTCGCTGAAGGAGCAGCTGAAGGGCCAGCGGGTCGCCGCCGCCCTGTGCGGCCTGGGCTTCGGGGTGCTGCTGGTCGCGGGCATCGCCAACGCCAAGCTGGACCACTTCACCGGGCTGTCGGACGCCAACGCCGAGGGCAACGTCCAGGGGCTGGCCCGGCTGATCTTCACCAAGTACGTCTGGGCCTTCGAGGTCACCGGCGCGCTGCTGATCACCGCCGCGATCGGCGCCATGGTGCTCACCCACCGCGAGCACGTGAAGGCCCCGAGCACCCAGCGCGAGCTGGCCGCACGGCGGGTCAGGGACAACGTGCAGGTGCCGCCGCTGCCGGCGCCCGGGGTGTACGCGCGGCACAACGCCGTGGACATCCCCGGTCTGCTGCCGGACGGCGCCATCGCCGAGGACTCGGTGATGGGCACGCTGCGCGAGCGCGGCCAGATCCGCGATGTCAGCCAGGAGATGCTGGAGAAGATGGCCGAGCTGGAGGAGAGCACCGCCGACTGGCTGGGCCGCCCGCCGTCCGCGCGGCCGGTGACGGCACAGCCGCGCAAGGCTCTGGAGAAGGTCCCGAACCACGAGGGGGACTCGGCGTGAACCCCGTCAACTACCTCTACCTGTCGGCCCTGTTGTTCACCATCGGCGCCAGTGGCGTGCTGATCCGGCGCAACGCGATCGTGCTGTTCATGTGCGTCGAGCTGATGCTCAACGCCTCGAACCTGGCGCTGGTCACCTTCTCCCGGCTGCACGGCAACCTGGACGGCCAGATCATCGCGTTCTTCACCATGGTGGTCGCGGCGGCCGAGGTCGTGGTCGGCCTCGCCATCATCGTGTCCATCTTCCGGACCAGGCACTCGGCTTCGGTCGATGACAGCAACCTGATGAAGCTGTAGGCGGAGGGCCCACGGTGAACTCTCTCATTCCGCTGCTCGTGGCGGCTCCGCTGGCCGGTGCTGCCCTGCTGCTGCTCGGCGGCCGCCACCTGGACCGCTTCGGTCACTGGGTGGGCACGGCGCTGGCCGCGCTCTCCTTCGCCTTCGGGCTGACGCTGTTCGCGCAGATGCTCGGCCGCGACGTCGACCAGCGCCCGATCGGGGTCGAGCTGTACAGCTGGATCCCGGTGAACGGCTTCCAGGCCGACGTGGCCTTCCGGCTCGACCAGCTGTCGATCACCTTCGTCCTGCTGATCACCGGTGTCGGCACGCTGATCCACCTCTACTCGGTGGGTTACATGGCCGACGACGAGCGCCGCCGCCGCTTCTTCGGGTACCTCAACCTGTTCCTGGCCGCCATGCTGCTGCTGGTGCTCGCGGACAACTACCTGCTGCTGTACGTCGGCTGGGAGGGCGTGGGCCTCGCCTCGTACCTGCTGATCGGCTTCTGGCAGCACAAGCCGAGCGCGGCCACCGCCGCGAAGAAGGCGTTCCTGGTCAACCGGGTCGGCGATGTCGGCCTGTCGATCGCGATCATGCTGATGTTCGCCGAGTTCGGCAGCTTCGCCTTCGGACCGGTCTTCGGCGCCGCCTCGCAGGCGAGCGAGGGCAAGCTGACGGCGATCGCCCTGATGCTGCTGCTCGCGGCCTGCGGCAAGTCCGCCCAGGTGCCGTTGCAGTCCTGGCTCGGGGACGCCATGGAGGGCCCGACCCCGGTCTCCGCCCTGATCCACGCGGCCACCATGGTGACCGCCGGCGTCTACCTGATCACCCGCTCGGCGTCGATCTTCAACCTGGCGCCGGAAGCCCAGACCGCCGTGGTGGTGGTCGGAGCCGTCACGCTGCTCTTCGGTGCGATCGTCGGTTGTGCCAAGGACGACATCAAGAAGGCGCTGGCCGGCTCGACCATGTCGCAGATCGGCTACATGGTGCTGGCGGCGGGCCTGGGCCCGATCGGCTACGCGTTCGCGATCATGCACCTGGTGACGCACGGCTTCTTCAAGGCCGGGCTGTTCCTGGGCGCCGGGTCGGTCATGCACGGCATGGACGACGAGGTGAACATGCGTCACTACGGCGGCCTGCGCAAGTACATGCCGATCACCTTCGTCACCTTCGGCCTCGGCTACCTGGCGATCATCGGCTTCCCCGGCCTGTCCGGCTTCTTCTCCAAGGACAGGATCATCGAAGCGGCCTTCGCCAAGGGCGGCACCGAGGGCTGGATCCTCGGCGCCTGCACGCTGATCGGCGCCGCCGTCACCGCGTTCTACATGACCCGGGTGATGCTGCTGACCTTCTTCGGCGAGAAGCGCTGGAAGACGGACGAGCACGGTCACGAGCCGCACCCGCACGAGTCGCCGACGACCATGACGCTGCCGATGGTCGTGCTGGCCGTCGGCTCGGTCTTCGCGGGTGCGATCTTCGCCTTCAACAACTCATTCGTGGACTGGCTGGAGCCGATCACCGGCTTCTCCGAGGGCGACTCCCCGCTCACCCCGGCGGTCGTCACCCTGCTCACGGTGGTCTGCATGCTGGCGGGCGTCGGCCTGTCGTACCTGATGTACGGCCGCTCGCCGATCCCCGTCGTCCCCCCGGTCGGCTCCGCCCTGACCCGCGCCGCCCGCCGGGACCTGCTCCAGGACGACTTCAACCACGCCGTGCTGGTCCGCCCGGGCTCGGCCCTCACCGCGGCGCTGGTCTTCCTCGACAGCAAGGGCCTGGACGGCTTCGTCAACGGCCTCGCCGCCACCATCGGCGGCATCTCCAGCCGACTGCGCAGGGTGCAGAACGGCTACGTCCGCTCGTACGCGCTCTCCATGTTCGGCGGCACGCTGGTGCTGGTCGCCACCACTCTCCTGATGAGGTCGGTCTGATGGGTAGTCACTACACGAGCAGGGAGGTACGGCCATGAGCTACCTGCTCAGTGCCACCTGCGCCGTCCCGGCGGCCGGTGCCGTGCTCACCGCGGCGCTGCCCGCCGGGACGAGCGAGGCCCGCCGGCGCACGGCCAAATGGACCGCGCTGGGTGTCGCCGGCGCCACGCTGGCGCTGGCCGCGGTGATCGCCGCCCGGTTCGCGCCGGACGGGGCGCGCTACCAGCTGACCGAGTCCCACAGCTGGATCCGCTCGTTCGGGATCAGCTTCTCGCTCGGCGCGGACGGCATCGCCACCGTGCTGGTCCTGCTGACCGCCGTCCTCGTCCCGGCGGTGATGCTCGCCTCCTGGCAGGACGCCGACCCGGCCCCGGGCGCCGACGGCGCGGCCGATCCCGACACCTTCGAGCGCCGGCGCCGCACCCAGGCCTACTTCGCGCTGATCCTCGCCGTCGAGGCGATGGTCATCGTGTCCTTCCTGGCCACCGACGTCTTCGTGTTCTACGTCTTCTTCGAAGCCATGCTGATCCCGATGTACTTCCTGATCGGCGGCTTCGGCGACCGGGCCGGCGGTGCGGACTCGGCCCGCCAGCGCAGTTACGCGGCGGTGAAGTTCCTGCTCTACAACCTGCTCGGCGGGCTGATCATGCTGGCCGCCGTGATCGGGATGTACGTGATCGCCCAGCAGCAGGGCTTCGCCACCTTCGACCTGCCGACGCTCACCTCCGCGATCGCCGACGGCAAGCTCACCTTCAGCGGCCCGGCCGAGAACGCGCTCTTCCTGGGCTTCTTCTTCGCCTTCGCCGTCAAGGCGCCGCTCTGGCCGCTGCACACCTGGCTGCCGAACGCGATGGGCGAGTCCACCGCCGGCACCGCCGTACTGATCACCGCGGTCGTCGACAAGGTCGGCACCTTCGCGATGCTCCGGTTCTGTCTCGGCCTGTTCCCGGACGCGTCCAAGACCTTCGCGCCGGCGATCCTGGTCCTGTCGGTGATCGGCATCATCTACGGCGCCCTGCTGGCCGTCGGCCAGAAGGACATCAAGCGGCTGGTCGCGTACGCGTCGATCTCGCACTTCGGCTTCATCATCATGGGCATCTTCGCGATGACCAGCCAGGGCCAGAGCGGCGCGACCCTCTACATGGTCAACCACGGCATCTCCACCGCGCTGCTGATGCTGCTGGCCGGCTTCCTGATCACGCGGCGCGGCTCGCGGCTGATCGCCGACTACGGCGGGGTGCAGAAGGTCGCGCCGGTGCTCGCCGGAACGTTCCTGATCGGCGGTCTGGCGACCCTGTCGCTGCCCGGCCTCGCCCCCTTCGTCAGCGAGTTCCTGGTCCTGGTCGGCACGTTCACCCGCTACCCGACGATCGGCATCATCGCCACCTTCGGCATCGTGCTGGCCGCGCTGTACGTCCTGGTGCTCTACCAGCGCACGATGACCGGGCCGGTCAGGGAGGGCGTGCGCGGCATGCCGGACCTCAAGGCGCGCGAACTCGCCGTGGTCGCACCGCTGGTGGCGCTGACCATCCTGCTCGGCGTGTACCCGAAGCCGCTCACCGACATCGTCAACCCGGCGGTGGACGCCACCCTCTCCCAGGTCCACCGGACCGACCCGGCGCCGGCCCACCCGGTCGCCGCCACCTCAGGAGGTGAGCAGAAGTGAGCCAGTGGCTCGCCGCCGCCGGCGGCAACAGTCCCAGCATCCCCGCGCCGCACGTCGAGTACGGCCAGCTCTCCCCGATGCTGGTGGTCTTCGGCGCCGCCGTCGTCGGCATCCTCGCCGAGGCCTTCCTGCCCCGGAAGTACCGGTACTGGACGCAGATCGCCATCGCGCTGCTCGGCCTGGCCGGCGCCTTCGTCGCGGTGATCGTGCTCGCCTCCCAGGGGTACGGCTCGACCAAGGTCGACCTGCTGGCCATGGGCGCCGTCGCGCTGGACGGCCCCGCGCTGTTCCTCCAGGGCACCATCCTGCTGGTCGCGGTGGTCGCCGTGCTCACCTACGCCGAGCGCCGGCTGGAGCCGCGCGTCGGCGGGGTCCCGGTCGACCCCTTCGCCCCGCAGGCCGCCGCCACGCCCGGCGGCGAGCAGGAGCGGGACGCCACCCGGGCGGGCTTCGCCACCACCGAGGTCTTCCCGCTCACCATGTTCGCGGTCGGCGGGATGCTGCTCTTCCCGGCCGCCAACGACCTGCTGACCATGTTCGTGGCGCTGGAGGTCCTCTCCCTCCCGCTCTACCTGCTCTGCGCGCTGGCCCGGCGCCGGCGGCTGCTCTCCCAGGAGGCCGCCGTCAAGTACTTCCTGCTCGGCGCCTTCGCCTCGGCCTTCTTCCTGTTCGGCACCGCCCTGCTGTACGGCTACGCGGGCAGCGTGCGGCTCGGCGACATCGCGGACGTCATCTCCGGCGTCGCCCCCGCCACCCCGGCGCTGCTGAGCACCACGCAGAACGACGCGCTGCTGCTGATCGGCCTCGCGATGCTCTCGGTCGGCCTGCTCTTCAAGGTCGGCGCGGTGCCGTTCCAGGCCTGGACCCCGGACGTCTACCAGGGTGCGCCGACCCCCGTCACCGGCTTCATGGCGGCGGCCACCAAGGTCGCGGCCTTCGGAGCCCTGCTGCGGCTGTTCTACGTGGCCTTCCCCGGCCTGCGCTGGGACTGGCGGCCGGTCATGTGGGGCGTGGCGATCCTGACCATGGTGGTCGGCGCGGTCATGGCCGTCACCCAGCAGGACGTGAAGCGGCTGCTGGCGTACTCCTCGATCGCGCACGCCGGGTTCATCCTCACCGGTGTCATCGCGACCACCCGGCAGGGCCTGAGCGCGGTGCTCTTCTACCTGCTCGCGTACTCCTTCGTCACCCTCGGCGCGTTCGCCGTGGTCACCCTGGTGCGCGACTCCAAGGGGGAGGCGACCCACCTCTCCAGCTGGGCGGGCCTGGGCCGGCGCTCGCCGCTGCTGGCGGGGGTCTTCGCGCTCTTCCTGCTGGCCTTCGCCGGCATCCCGCTGACCTCGGGCTTCACCGGGAAGTTCGCGGTCTTCCAGGCCGCCGCGGCCGGGGGCGCCACGCCGCTGGTCATCGTCGGTGTGCTGAGTTCGGCGATCGCCGCGTTCTTCTACATCCGGGTGATCGTGCTGATGTTCTTCTCCGACCCGCAGCCCGGCGGCCCCTCCGTGGCCATCCCCAGCCCGATGACCGCCACCGCGATCGGTTTCGGCGTACTGGTGACCCTGGGCCTGGGCCTGCTCCCGCAGTACTTCCTGGACCTGGCGACGAAGGTCTCGCCGTTCGTCCGCTAGCGCGTGGCAGTCGATCGGAGGTCCGGGCCCCGGATGGGCCCGGACCCCGGCCGGGCCCTGCGCCTGACCGGGACGTCCGACGCCGTGGACGCCCTGGTCGCCGCCACCGCGGTCGCACTCCGCGCGCCGGTCCACCGGCGACCCGCAGGACGTCGCCGCACCGCTCCGCGCACCGGGCGCGGACAAGCTGCCGGTCCTGCTCGCCCAGGTGTGACCTGCGGTATCCGCCCGATCAGGACAGGACCCGCACGCCCGTGCAGTGATCCACTCGTGACCGGATACCCTGCCTGTATGGCCAGCGGCGGCACTCAGGGACCGGGCCGCTAGATCGACCAGGGACAGGAGTGGTCTTCGTGACCGTCGTGGGACCCTTCGGGCTCAGCGTGCAGGACCGCGATCTGACCCGCGACGTCCAGGCGGGGATGGACGCGGTCGAAGCCGCCCTCGCCGAGACCGTCAAGAGCGACGTACCGTTCATCACCATCACCGCCAGCCACCTCATCGAGGCCGGCGGCAAGCGCTTCCGCCCCCTCCTGGTGATGCTGGCCGCGCAGTTCGGCGACCCGTACGCCCCGGGCGTCGTGCCGGCCGCCGTGGTCGTCGAGCTGACCCACCTCGCGACGCTCTACCACGACGACGTCATGGACGAGGCCCCCGTGCGGCGTGGCGCTCCCAGCGCCAACTCCCGCTGGGACAACTCCGTCGCGATCCTCACCGGCGACTTCCTCTTCTCGCGCGCCTCCCAGGTGCTCGCCGAGCTCGGCCCGGAGGCCGTCCGGCTCCAGGCCGACGCCTTCGAGCGGCTGGTGACGGGTCAGATCCTGGAGACGGCAGGGCCCGGGCCCGAGGACGACCCGCTGCGGCACTACCTCGACGTGATCGCGGGCAAGACCGGCTCGCTGGTCGCCGTCTCCTGCCGCTTCGGCTCACTGATGGCCGGCGCCGAGCCGTGGATGGTCGACATCCTCACCCAGTACGGCGAGCGGATGGGCACCGCCTTCCAGCTGGCCGACGACGTCCTGGACATCGCCAGCGACGGGCACGAGTCCGGCAAGACCCCCGGCACCGACCTGCGCGAGGGCGTCCCGACGCTGCCGATCCTGCTGCTCCAGCAGATGCCGGCGGACCAGGACGACCCGGCCGACGTCCGGCTGCGCGAGCTGCTGGAGCTCGACCTCGCCGACGACACCCTGCACGCCGAGGCGCTGCGCCTGCTGCGCAAGCACCCCGCGCTGGAGCACGCCCGCCGGGAGACGCTGCGCTACGCGGAGGAGGCCCGGGCGCTGCTCGCCTCGCTGCCGGACTGCCCGGCCAAGGCGGCCCTGCAGGGCCTGTGCGACGCGGTGGCCATCCGCACCATGTGAGCGCGGGCCTGATGGTCCGCCGGGTGGTCGGTCGGCCGGCCTGCCCGCGCCGTTCGGGCGCGGTCCTCGGGCCGGCCGCTGCGCGCTCGGGGCGGGTCAGGGGCGGTCCGGGCGGCCAGGAGGCCGGGAGGCCGTGCCGATTTGCGGTCCGGGAGCCGACGTCATGGGGGAGACTGAGGCGGTCAGTTGGGACCGCCAGCCGGAAGGCCACCATGCTTCGCGTTGTCATCGCCGAGGACTCCGTACTGCTGCGGGAGGGCCTGACCAGGCTGCTCACCGACCGCGGCCTGGAGGTCGTGGCGGGGGTCGGGGACGGCGAGGCCCTGCTCAAGACCATCCACGACCTGGGCGCGGCCGGCACCCTGCCGGACGTGGTGGTCGCCGACGTGCGGATGCCGCCCACCCACACCGATGAGGGCGTCCGGGCCTGCGTGACGCTGCGCGGCCTCCACCCCTCGGTGGGGGTGCTGGTGCTCTCGCAGTACGTCGAGGAGCGCTACGCCTCCGAGCTGCTGGCCGGCTCCACCCGCGGCGTCGGCTACCTGCTCAAGGACCGGGTCGCGGAGGTGCGCGAGTTCGTGGACGCCGTGGTCCGGGTCGCCGAGGGCGGCACGGCGCTGGACCCGGAGGTGGTGCAGCAGCTGCTCAGCCGCAGCCGGAAGAGTGACGTGCTGGCGGGCCTGACCCCGCGCGAGCGCGAGGTGCTCGGCCTGATGGCGGAGGGCCGGACCAACACCGCGGTGGCCAAGCAGCTGGTGGTCTCGCACGGCGCGGTGGAGAAGCACGTCAGCAACATCTTCCTCAAGCTGGGCCTGGCCCAGAGCCCGGAGGACCACCGGCGGGTGCTGGCCGTGCTGACGTACCTGAACTCCTAGGTCGGCTCGTCGGGCCCTCCCGGAGGGCCGGTTCCGGCCGGCCCCGGGAGCCCCGTGACCGGTGGGGCTGCTGCGGTTTCCGTGCAAATACAGACACCGGGGAGGCACTTCTCGCCGCATGCCGCAGTTCCGTCCAACGCAATCCCTTCACGCATAGGATGCGAGAGGTGCACCAGGCGGACGGGGCACACGGCTCACGCCCGCGGCTGCTGCCCACGAGGAGGTCCGCGGCAGTGACCAGTCAGGTCGATCAGTCAGAGGCAGTGGACGGCTCGGACGGGAACGAGGGCCGGTCCGGTCCCGCCCCGTCGGGAGGCCCTCAGCCCAGGCATGCCAAGCCGATCAGACGCCTGGACCGGGTGATCATCAGGTTCGCCGGCGACTCCGGTGACGGTATGCAGCTCACTGGTGACCGGTTCACCTCGGAGACCGCGTCCTTCGGCAACGACCTCTCCACGCTGCCGAACTTCCCCGCCGAGATCAGGGCGCCCGCGGGGACACTGCCGGGTGTCTCCAGTTTCCAGCTGCACTTTGCCGATCATGACATTCTGACCCCCGGCGACGCACCGAACGTCCTGGTCGCCATGAACCCCGCAGCCCTCAAGGCCAACCTCGCCGACCTGCCGCGCGGCGCCGAGATCATCGTCAACACGGACGAGTTCACCAAACGGGCGATCTCCAAGGTCGGCTACCCGGCCGACCCGCTGACCGACGGCTCGCTGGAGGCGTACCACCTGCACAAGGTGCCGCTGACCACGCTGACCCTGGAGGCCCTCAAGGACAGCGGCCTGGCCCGCAAGGACGCCGAACGGGCCAAGAACATGTTCGCCCTGGGCCTGCTCTCCTGGATGTACCACCGGCCGACCCGCGGCACCGAGGCCTTCCTGCGCACCAAGTTCGCCAAGAAGCCGCAGATCGCCGAGGCCAACATCAGCGCCTTCCGGGCCGGCTGGAACTTCGGCGAGACCACCGAGGATTTCGCGGTCTCCTACGAGATCTCGCCGGCCAAGCTGCCACCGGGCACCTACCGCAACATCTCGGGCAACCTGGCGCTCTCCTACGGCCTGATCGCGGCCTCCCAGCGCTCCGGGCTGCCGCTCTACCTCGGCTCGTACCCGATCACCCCGGCCTCGGACATCCTGCACGAGCTGAGCCGGCACAAGAACTTCGGCGTCCGGACCTTCCAGGCGGAGGACGAGATCGCCGGTATCGGCGCCGCGCTGGGCGCGGCCTTCGGCGGCTCGCTCGGGGTCACCACCACCTCGGGCCCGGGGGTGGCACTGAAGTCCGAGACGATCGGGCTGGCCGTCTCGCTCGAACTCCCGCTGCTGGTGCTCGACATCCAGCGCGGCGGCCCGTCCACCGGCCTGCCGACCAAGACCGAGCAGGCCGACCTGCTCCAGGCGATGTTCGGCCGCAACGGCGAGGCGCCGGTGCCGATCGTCGCCCCCGCCACACCCGCCGAGTGCTTCGACGCGGCCCTGGAGGCCGCCCGGATCGCCGTCACCTACCGGACCCCCGTCCTGTTGCTCTCGGACGGCTACCTGGCCAACGGCTCCGAGCCCTGGCGGATCCCCGCGGTCGACGAACTGCCCGAGATCACGCCCGCGTTCGCCGAGGGCCCGAACCACACCCTGGACGACGGCACCGAGGCGTTCTGGCCGTACAAGCGCGATCCGCAGACGCTGGCCCGCCCCTGGGCGATCCCCGGCACCCCGGGCCTGGAGCACCGGATCGGCGGCATCGAGAAGCAGGACGGCACCGGCAACATCTCCTACGACCCCGCCAACCACGACTTCATGGTGCGCACCCGGCAGGCCAAGGTGGACGGCATCGCCGTGCGGCCGGCCGAGGTTGACGACCCCTCCGGCGAGGCCCGGGTGCTGGTGCTGGGCTGGGGTTCGACGTACGGGCCGATCACCGCGGCCGTCCGGCGGGTACGGGCGGACGGCGGGCACATCGCCCAGGCGCACCTGCGCAACCTCAACCCCTTCCCCGCGAACCTGGGCGCGGTGCTGAAGAGGTACGAGCGGGTGATCGTGCCGGAGATGAACCTCGGACAGCTGGCACTGCTGCTCCGGGCGAAGTACCTGGTGGACGCGCAGTCCTACAACCAGGTGCGCGGACTGCCCTTCAAGGCCGCGCAGCTGGCCGACGTGCTGTGGGCGGCGATCGGGACGCTGGATGGGGATGAGAGCGATGACTGAGCGTTCGACGACCGGCGGTTCGACGACCGGCACTTCGGTGACGGGCGGTTCGACGACCGGCGGTTCGGCGGCCGGCGGCTTCCGTTCGCTGGGGCTGGTGCCCAAGGCCGACGCGCCGCAGACCCTCAGGGACTTCAAGACCGACCAGGAGGTCCGCTGGTGCCCCGGCTGCGGGGACTACGCCATCCTGGCGGCGGTGCAGGCCTTCATGCCGGAGCTGGGGATCAGGCGGGAGAACACCGTCTTCGTCTCCGGTATCGGCTGCTCCTCGCGCTTCCCGTACTACATGAACACCTACGGGATGCACTCGATCCACGGCCGTGCCCCGGCGATCGCCACCGGCCTGGCCTCCTCCCGGCCCGACCTCAGCGTCTGGGTGGTCACGGGCGACGGGGACGCGCTCTCGATCGGCGGCAACCACCTGATCCACGCGCTGCGCCGGAACGTCAATCTCAAGATCCTGCTGTTCAACAACCGGATCTACGGGCTGACCAAGGGCCAGTACTCGCCGACCAGCGAGCTCGGCAAGATCACCAAGTCCACGCCGATGGGCTCGCTGGACGCGCCGTTCAACCCGCTCTCGCTGGCGCTGGGCGCCGAGGCCACCTTCGTCGCCCGCACCATCGACTCCGACCGCCAGCACCTGCAGTCCGTCCTGCGGGCCGCGGCCGAGCACGAGGGCACGGCGCTGGTGGAGATCTACCAGAACTGCAACATCTTCAACGACGGCGCCTTCGAGGTGCTCAAGGAGCCCGGCACCCGCGACGAGGCGCTGATCCGGCTGGAGCACGGTCAGCCGATCCGCTTCGGCGCCGACCGCGGGCAGGGGGTCTTCCGCGACCAGGACTCCGGCGACCTGAGGGTGGCGCCGGTGACGGCCGGGAACGAGGCCGCCGTACTGGTCCACGACGCCCACGCGGCCGGCCCGGCCACCGCCTTCGCGCTCTCCCGGATCGCGGACGCGGACACCCTGCACCACACGCCGATCGGGGTGCTGCGCAGCGTGTCCCGGCCGGTGTACGACACCTTGATGGCCGAGCAGCTGGCCACCGCGACCGAGCAGCACGGCCCGGGCGACCTCGCCACGCTGATCGGCGGCAGCGACACCTGGACGGTGACGGGCTAGGCGCCTGGGCGGGTGCCTGGGCGGGCGTTCGGGCGGCTGGGCGTTCGGCCCGACCCGGCCTCCGGCGGTGCCCCACCGGGCGTGGTTCCGGTGCAGGCGCCGCTGTTCCGCGGCTCGGCGTCCCCGGCTCGGTGTGCGGGCATCCTGGGCCTGTCATGACCAAAATCCGAATACGGAGATGACATCCTCCTCTTTGCCCGCTACCGTCGGCTGGACACACGTGCGCGCGGAGGGCAGGCCGGCATGCCAGAGACATCCCAGCAGGAGGCCGCGAGAGGCTTCTGGTCAGGCGTGGCGGCATACGGGATGTGGGGCCTGTTCCCGCTGTTCTGGCCGCTGCTGGAGCCCGCCGCCGCGGACGACATCCTCGCTAACCGGATGGTCTGGTCGCTGGTGGCCGTCGCCCTGATGCTGCTCGTCCAGCGGCACTGGGGCTGGATACGACCGCTGCTGCGCCAGCCCCGCCGGCTCGCGATGTCCGGCGCCGCGGCCGCCGTCATCTCGGTCAACTGGGGCGTCTACATCTGGGGCGTGAACGCAGGGCACGTCGTCGAGACCAGCCTCGGGTACTTCATCAACCCGCTGGTGACCATCGCGTTCGGCGTCCTCCTGCTGCACGAGCGGCTGCGATCCGCCCAGTGGGCGGCGGTCGGCATCGGCGCCCTGGCGGTGGCCGTCCTCACCATCGGCTACGGCCGGCTGCCCTGGATCGCGCTGACGCTGGCCCTCTCCTTCGCCACCTACGGCCTGCTGAAGAAGAAGGTCGGGCTGAGCGGGCTGGAGAGCCTCGCGATGGAGAGCGCCTTCATGTTCCCCTTCGCGCTGGGGTACCTGATCTACCTCGCCGTGCGCGGCCAGGGCACCTTCGGCCACACCGTCGCGGGGTCGTACGGGCTGGGGCACTCCGGGCTGCTGATGCTCAGCGGAGTGATCACGGCGATCCCGCTGCTCTGCTTCGGTGCGGCGGCCGTCCGGGTGCCGCTGACCATGCTGGGGCTGCTGCAGTACCTGGCGCCGGTGTTCCAGTTCCTGATCGGCATCGCGGTCTTCCACGAGTCGATGCCGCCCGCCCGCTGGGCCGGCTTCGCACTCGTCTGGGCCGCCCTCGCCGTCCTCACCTGGGACGCGCTGCGCCGCCTGCGGGCCGACCGGGTGCTCACCGAGCCCGCCCTCCGGGCGCGGACGCAGCCCGAGCCCCAGCCCGGGCCTGCGGCCCGGCCGCAGGCTCAGGCACCGGCCGACGCGGCCGCGGAGCCGGCCGCGCCCGTCACGACGTGATGTCCCGGCTGGTGAAGCGGGACCACGCGGCGGAGCCGAACACCGCCACGTAGATCGCCTGCAGACCGAGGTTCTCCAGCACTCCGTCCCAGTACATCGGCTGCCGCAGCAGATCGCCGAAGCTCAGCCAGTGGTGGGTGAACAGGAACGGCTGGATCGCGTGCAGCTGCGGGAAGCTGTCCAGGATCTGCACGGTGATCACCAGGCCGACCGTCGTCGCCATCGCCGCGATCCCGCTGCCGGTCAGCGTGGAGACGAACAGCCCGATCGCCACCAGCCCGGCGAGCGAGGCCGCCACCACCGCCGCGACCAGCGCCGCCCGCAGCAGCGCCGAACCCAGCCCGATGGTGTCGCCCGAGATCAGGGTGACCTCGCCGAGCGGGAACAGCGCCGCCCCGGTGGCCAGCGCGGCCAGGGCCACCGTCATCGTCGCCGCCAGGCAGAACGCGAGCCCGGCCGCGAACTTGGCCGCCAGCAGCCTCGTCCGCCCGGCCGGGGCGACGAGCAGGTAGCGCAGCGTGCCGGTGCTCGCCTCGCCCGCGATCGAGTCACCCGCGACCACGCCGACCGTCATCGGCAGGAAGACCGGCAGGGCGACGGCCAGTGCGGTGAAGACCAGGAACAGACCGTTCTGGGTCACCTGGGCGATGAAGGCGGGGCCCTCGCCGCCGGAGGAGCCGTCGGTCTCGATCTTGATAACCGTGCCGATCAGCACCGGCAGCACCGCCAGGATGCCCAGCAGCGCGATCGTCCGGACCCGCCGGAAGGTCAGCCCCAGCTCGCTACGGAACAGCGCCGCGAAACCGGCCACGCCCTGCGACCGCCGCCCGCCCTCGGACACCTGGGCCGCCGGGGCCCGGCCCGTCCCGCCCTGGCCCGTCTCGCCCTGGCCCGCTTTCGGCGGGCCCGTCTCGCCCCGGACCACCTCAGCCTGCGACATCGAAGCCCTCTCCGGTCAGCGCCACGAAGGCGTCCTCCAACGTGCCGCGCTCCA
The DNA here is from genome assembly GCF_044457565.1 of Kitasatospora sp. NPDC050543. Classification (NCBI taxonomy): domain Bacteria; kingdom Bacillati; phylum Actinomycetota; class Actinomycetes; order Kitasatosporales; family Streptomycetaceae; genus Kitasatospora; species Kitasatospora sp. NPDC050543. The sequence goes on from NZ_JBITGZ010000045.1 coordinate 36,264, forward strand.
CCCCGAAACCGCGCACCCGCACTCCGGCCTCGACCAGTGCGGCGCACAGCTTCGGCAGTGCCTCGTCGGCGTTCTGGCCCGCATCGGCGTCCACCCGGCCGTCGCCGGCCCGTACGTCCGCCACCTGATGGGCGGCCAGCACGGCCGCCGCCTCCTCGACGTCCGGGGTGCGGACCACCAGCCGGCCCTGCGCCCGGGCGGCCAGCTCGGCCACCGTGCCCTGGACCAGCAGCCGGCCGCGCGACATCACCGCGGCGTGCGAGCAGACCTGCTCGATCTCGTCCAGCAGGTGGGAGGAGAGGAACACCGTGGTGCCCTCCGCCGCGACCTCCCGCACCAGCGCCCGGATCTCCCGCATGCCCTGCGGGTCGAGCCCGTTGGTCGGCTCGTCCAGCACCAGCAGCTCGCGCGGCTGCAACAGGGCGGCCGCCAGGCCGAGCCGCTGCTTCATGCCGAGGGAGTACGCCCGCGCCTTCTTGCCGGCGGCGGCCGTCAGCCCGACCCGGTCCAGTGCCTCGGCGACCCGCCGGGCCCGGGTGTGCGGGTCCGCCGTCGGGTCGGCGGAGTCGTACCTGGCGAGGTTGTCGCGCCCGGAGAGGAAGCCGTACAGCGCCGGGCCCTCGATCAGGGCGCCGACTCTGGGCAGCACGGTGCCGACGGACTGCGGCATCGGCTCACCGAGCACCGCCGCCATGCCCGAGGTCGGGGCGATCAGGCCCATCAGCATCCGGATGGTGGTGGTCTTGCCCGAGCCGTTCGGCCCGAGGAAGCCGAAGACGCTGCCCCGGGGCACCGTCAGGTCCAGCCCGTCGACGGCGAGCTGGCCGCCCCGGAAGCGCTTGGTCAGCCCACGGGTGTGAATGACGTGATCGGAGAGGCCCGAGGGGGCCGGGCGCGTCTGCGCGGCCCGGCCCCCCGAGGGCTCCGTGACGGGAGCCTTGGTCACCTACTTCACCCCGGCCGCACTCTGCAGTACCGGCAGCGTCACCGCGCCGGCGAACACCCGGCCGTCGTCGGTGATCAGCACGTTCAGCACCTTGGTGCTGATCAGCGAACCGCCGTCGACAGGCTTGCCGAGCCCCTTGGCCAGCGACTGCACGCTCATGCCCCTGCCCTCGCCGCCCTGCTTGCCCCTGGCGGGCGCGGCGGCCTCGTCGGGCAGCCTGGTGCTCAGGACGCTCGTCCAGCCCTCGCCGACCACGTTGACGTCGCCCATCGGGCCCTTGGCAGCCGGGCCGCCCTTACGGGCCTCGTCCGCCGCGGCGCCCGCGGCCTCTGCCGCCTTCGCGGCCTTCGCGGCGTCGGCCTGGCGCTCAGTGACCTTGGCGCCCTTCGGCGCGCTGAATTCGAAGGTCTTGGCGTCGGGCCTGGCGAACGACACGTCCTTGAAGTGCGCGTCGAAGACCGTGCCGCCGCCGCTCGCGGCCTTCACCACCACGGCCAGCGGCACTCCGTTGTCCGCGTCCACCGCGATCCGCACCTCACCGATCGTCGAGCCGGCCTGCGCGGGCTTCACACTCAGCTGGTACGCCCTGCGGCCCGCGACGTTCGCCGTACCGTCGACCGTCACCTCGGTGGTGCCGGAGCTCAGCGCGAGGAACTGCCGCGCGGCCTCCTGCGGCGTCGTCGGCACGCCCGTCAGCGGCGCCCGGTGCTGGCCGGCGCCGCCCTGCGGGGCCGTCAGGTGCACCGCCTCGTTGGTCGAGCTGTCCCACGCCCAGACCTGGTCGCCGTTGTGGACCAGCTCGTACTCGGCCAGCTTCTCGATCAGCCCGATCCGCTGGCGGTCCGGCCCGTCCACCGCCACCCGGAGGGTGTGGTCCCCGCCGAGCAGCTCGGTGAGCTTCGCCTCGGGCGCGGCCGAGGAGCCGCCCCTCGCCCCGCCCCCGCCCGCGCCCGGCCCGCCGCCGATCCCGCCGGCCGCGCCCAGCAGCTGGGCGGGCACACCCAGGTCGGTGGAGATCTGCACCGTGCCGGAGAGCGTCTGCGTCTGGGAGCCGAGCGCCTTCGCCACCAGCTGCTCCGCCGTCACCGTCGGCAGGCTCGGCGCGGAGTCGGCGGCCAGGGCCGGCACCAGGCCGACACCGGCGGCCACCAGTGCGGCCACTGCGGCGGGCACCAGCACGCGCACCGCCCTGCGCCGCCCGGACCGGTACGGTGTGCCGCCCTGGTACTCGTCGGTCGTCGTGTCGTCCGTCATCGTTCCAACCCCTCCATCGCTCTGGCCGATCGCTCGTCCCTGGTCCATTAGAAGCCGTCCGGGCCGCCGGGTCATCGCTCTCCAGGTCCATATGTGAGTACCTCTGACGGGGTGGACGACCCTGAGCCGTCCTCAGGGTTGCCTAGTCCTGGAGACTGACGGCTGGCGTATCGTCGCCGCCATGGACGCAACGGACGCCCCGCACCAGCCCGCCCCCACCGCCAACGGGATGAGGCGTGCCCTGCGCAGAGCACGCGACGGGGTCGCCCTCGACGTGGCCGAGGCGGCGGTGCTCCTCCAGGCCCGCGGCGAGGACCTGAAGGACCTGTGCGCGAGTGCGGCCAGGGTCCGCGACGCCGGCCTGGAGGCGGCCGGCCGGCCCGGGGTCATCACCTACTCCAAGAGCGTCTTCATCCCGCTCACCAGGCTCTGCCGGGACAAGTGCCACTACTGCACCTTCGCCACCGTCCCCGGCAAGCTGCGCCGGGCCGGACACGGGATGTTCATGTCGCCCGACGAGGTGCTGGACGTCGCCCGCCGCGGCGCCGCGCTGGGCTGCAAGGAAGCGCTGATCACGCTCGGCGACAAGCCGGAGGACCGTTGGCCCGAGGCCCGCGAGTGGCTGGACGCGCACGGCTACGACGACACCGTCGCGTACGTCCGGGCGATGTCGATCCGCATCCTGGAGGAGACCGGCCTGCTGCCCCACCTCAACCCCGGGGTGCTGAGCTGGACGGACTTCCAGCGGCTCAAGCCGGTCTCGGCGTCCATGGGCATGATGCTGGAGACCACCGCGACCCGGCTGTGGAGCGAGCCGGGCGGCCCGCACCACGGCTCGCCGGACAAGGAGCCGGCCGTCCGGCTTCGGGTGCTGGAGGACGCCGGGCGGAGCTCGGTGCCGTTCACCAGCGGGCTGCTGATCGGCATCGGCGAGACGTACGAGGAGCGGGCGCAGTCGCTGTTCGCCCTGCGCCGCGTCGCGCGGGCGTACCACGGCATCCAGGAGCTGATCCTGCAGAACTTCCGCGCCAAGCCGGACACCGCGATGCGCGGCATGCCGGACGCGGAGCTGGACGAGCTGGTCGCCACCGTCGCCGTCGCGCGGCACGTGATGGGCCCGGCCGCCTGCCTCCAGGCGCCGCCGAACCTGGTGGACGGCGAGTACGCGCGCCTGATCGGCGCGGGTGTCGACGACTGGGGCGGGGTGTCGCCGCTGACGCCGGACCATGTGAACCCCGAGCGTCCCTGGCCGCAGATCGAGCGCCTGGCCGAGCAGTCCGCCGCCGCGGGCTTCCGGATGCGCGAGCGCCTCGCGATCTACCCGGAGTACGTCCGGCGCGGTGAGCCCTGGCTGGACCCGCGGGTGCTGCCGCACGTGCGGGCGCTGGCCGAGCCGGGCACGGGCCTGGCCCGTGAGGACGCCGTGCCGACGGGCCGCCCCTGGCAGGAGCCCGAGGACCTGCCCGCCTCCTACGGCCGGACCGACCTGCACCGCACCATCGACACCGAGGGCCGTACCGGCGATCGCCGGGCCGACTTCGACGACGTGTACGGGGACTGGGAGTCGCTGCGCGAGCGGCTGCCCGGTGCCGCGCCCGAGCGGCTGCCGGGCGACGTCCGGGCGGCGCTGGCGGTGGCGGCGGACGACCCGACGAAGCTCGACGACGACCAGGCGCTGGCCCTGTTCCACGCCGACGGCCCGGCCCTGGACGCGCTCTGCCGGATCGCCGACGACGTCCGCCGGGACGCGGTGGGCGACACCGTCACCTACTGCGTCACCAGGAACATCAACTTCACCAACGTCTGCTACACCGGCTGCCGGTTCTGCGCCTTCGCCCAGCGCCGGACCGACGCCGACGCCTACACCCTGTCGTTGCAGCAGGTCGCCGACCGGGCCGCGCAGGCCTGGGAGGTCGGCGCGACGGAGGTCTGCATGCAGGGCGGGATCCACCCCGACCTGCCCGGCACGGCCTACTTCGACATCGCGCGCGCGGTGAAGGACCGGGTGCCCGGGATGCACGTGCACGCCTTCTCCCCGATGGAGGTGGTCAACGGAGCCACCCGCACCGGGCTCTCCATCCGGGACTGGCTCCAGCAGGCCAAGGAGGCGGGCCTGGACACCATCCCCGGTACGGCCGCCGAGATCCTGGACGACGAGGTCCGCTGGGTGCTCACCAAGGGCAAGCTGCCGGCCGCGACCTGGGTGGAGGTGGTCAGCACCGCGCACGAGCTGGGCATCCGCTCCTCGTCCACGATGATGTACGGCCATGTGGACACCCCCGCGCACTGGCTCGGCCACCTGCGGCTGCTCGCCGGGATCCAGCAGCGCACCGGCGGCTTCACGGAGTTCGTGACCCTCCCCTTCATCCACACCAACGCGCCGGTCTACCTCGCCGGGATCGCCCGTCCTGGCCCAACCACCCGGGACAACCGGGCGGTGGTCGCGATGGCCCGGCTGCTGCTGCACACCCACATCCCCAACATCCAGACCAGCTGGGTGAAGCTGGGCGCCGAGGGCGCGGCCGAGATGCTCAGCTCGGGCGCCAACGACCTCGGCGGCACGCTGATGGAGGAGACCATCTCCCGGATGGCCGGCTCCGCGTACGGCAGCCACAAGTCGATCCGCGACCTGGCGGCCATCGCCGAGGCCGCCGGCCGCCCGCACCGCCAGCGCACCACCACCTACGGCGAGGTGCCGGCCGAGCGCCGCGCCGCCGCGCTGGCCTCGGACGGGCACCTGCCCGAGCTGCTGCCGGTGCTCGAGTAGCCCGTCAGCCGCCGCGCCGCCCCGCCCGACCATCCGGGAGACGCGGCGTCAGCCCACCGGCAGCCGGCTGCGCAGGTCGCGGTCGGCGGTCATGGCGCGGACGCCATGGAGTGCCGGGTGGCGGGTCATGGGCCTGGCGCGACGCCGTAGCAACAACTTGTTGAAGAGCTGGTGTTCGAGGGAAGCGACCGGGCTTCGGGGTTATTCGAATACAGTGCGGGGGCGCGCGATCGGTGGTCGGGCGCGGCCCCGACTCGGCCCCGAACCCCGGACGAAAGGCACCGACCCGTGATGCCACTGTGGTCACGCGCGCAGCAGCAGGACTTCCGCAGCCGGGTGCGGGGCTGTCTGCTCGGCGGGGCGATCGGCGACGCGCTCGGCGCCGGTGTCGAGTTCGAGTCGCTGGAGAAGATCCGGGCCGTGCACGGTCCGCAGGGCGTGAGCGGCTACGTCCCCGCGTACGGGCGGCTCGGTGCGATCACCGACGACACCCAGATGTCCCTGTTCACCGTCGACGGGCTGATCCGCGCCCACGTCCGCCGCGACACCGGCAGTTGGCACCCGCCCACCGACATCCACCTGGCGTACCTGCGCTGGGCCGCCACCCAGCGCGACTGGGGCCCGGACGAGCGCCGGGCGGACCTCGGCTGGCTGGGCCGCGAGGAGTGGCTGTACGCCCAGCGCGCGCCGGGGCAGGCCTGCCTGTCCGGTCTCTCCGGACCGGACGCGGACCGGCTCGGCACCCTGGACGCGCCCAAGAACCCGCACTCCAAGGGCTGCGGCACGGTGATGCGGGCCGCGCCGTTCGGCCTGCTGACCTCCTGGGAGCCGGGCCTGGTGTTCCAGCTGGCCGTGGAGTGCTCGGTGCTGACGCACGGCCACCCCACCGGCTACCTCTCGGCCGGCGCGCTCGCGGTCATAGTCCACACCGTCGCCCGCGGCGGCACCCTGGAGGAGGGCGTGCACCTGGCCCTCGCGCTGCTCTCCGAGCGCCCCTCGCACGAGGAGACCACTGCGGCACTGCGCGGCGCCCTGGACGCGGTACGGGCCGGCGAGCCCTCGGCGGAGCGGGTCGAGGCGCTGGGGGAGGGCTGGGTCGCGGAGGAGGCACTGGCCATCGGCGTGTACTGCGCGCTGGTGGCGCACGACGTGCGGTCCGGCCTGCTGCTGGCCGTCAACCACTCCGGGGACAGCGACTCGACGGGGGCGATCTGCGGCAACCTGCTCGGCGCGCTGCACGGGGACACGGCCCTGCCGCCGGCGCTGGTGGCGGCACTGGAGGGCCGGGGGGCGGTGCTGGAGCTCGCCGACGATTTCGTACTGGAACTGATGCACGGGCCGGAGCTGCACGGCCAGGACGCCGGGGAGGGGGCGGCCTGGGCGGCGCGGTATCCGGTGCTGCGCTAGCCGGCGGCGCCGGCCTCACGGGGGAGGGGCGGGGGCTGCGAGGCGGGGGAGGGGCGGGGCCTGCGGGGCGGGCGGTGGGCCCCCCCGCGGGGGGGGGGGGCCCCGGGGGGGGGGGCGGGGCCCCACCGCCCCCGCCCCCCCAACGGGCGGGGGGAGGGGGCCCCCCCCCCCAGGTCCCGACCCGGGGCGCCCGAGGCGC
>NZ_JBITGZ010000046.1:0-23356 GCF_044457565.1 Kitasatospora sp. NPDC050543
GAGGCCCTACCCCCATGCGCCGACCGGCCGACGATCACCCGAACGAGACTCCCGTTCGATCGACACGTCCCACCATCGGTACGACAACGGCTTCTGAGGATCCAGGTCCCGTCGGGGCGTTCGCCGGTGATCGGCCTCGGGCAGCGTCGGCGTTGCAGGGTCTGGGCGACGCACCTGATGGTGTGGATGGGGCCGGGGGCGAGGTAGTAGGTCTGCAGGCCTTGTCCTCCTTTCGCGGCCAGGCACTGGGCCGGAACGTCGGGTCGTCGTCGGCGGGGCGGGCGGGACGCTGACGAGTGCCTACGGGCGGCCCGGGGTCGATGTAGGCCAGATCGGCCGGCGCCGGGACGCCGAGCCCGGTAGAGCCAGCAACCGGTGCAGGGGCTGCGCCGCGGTTACTGAGCCGTGGTCCGCGTCGTCAGGCTGAGCTGGGCGGGTGATGGTGCGGCGCCGCTCCGAAGACGTGGCGTCGCGGCAACCCGTCGGCGCCTAGCTTCGTGTCCAAGCCGTTCGCTCGACTACCGGAAGGACCTGGCTGCGATGGTGGACTTCCACGAGCGCCGACGTGCGACCGCCTGGATGCGGCCGGCCCCCGAGCCCGCGCGGGCAACAGCCGGCGCTGCGGTGGAACGGGTCGAGGCGGAGCCCGACGACGGCTGCGGTCCCGGCACCGCGAAGCTGACAGCCGGGCAGCTGTACCGCCGGGTCAGCGGGATCGACCGGCAGGCACGCCCGATGACGGCAGACGAGCTCGCCGCACTCGGTGATCCCATGGCGATGGTGTTCTTCCGCAGGGATGTATTCCCCATGACCGTCCAGGACCTCCTGCACGGCCTGCCGCAGGCCCCTGCGGGTCCGGCGCAGGCGGTGTACCTGATCGGCGAGGCGGGGCAGATCCCGCCGAAGGCCTCGCCCGGCCTGTTCCGTGACTTCCGGTACGCCATCGTCCGCGCGGTTCAGGGCCGGGAGGTGGACCTGCTGGTCAGCACCGGAGCCGGTACGGACCCGCAGACCGCCTTCCTGCAGGTCGCCGCCTGGGACCCGGTGGCGACGCTCTTCAATTACTACACCCGGATCGGCCCGAGCTGGGTCTGGGCCGGGAACTCGTGGTCGGCGCTGGCGCCCGGCTCGCGTGGGAAGGGATGCTTCGACAGCCACATCAACGGCAGTGTCGTCATGAAGGAACTGAGGCTCCCGTGGAGCAACTGGCAGTCCCAGTCGGCGACGATCCGGCTCGCCGACGACGACCCGCTGCGCGCGGACCCGCTGTTCCAGGCGACGGTCGGCGCGGAGGGTCTGGAACTGACGATCCGCTCGCTGGTCAGCCGCTGGACGGAGGCGCGCCTGGCCGAAGTCACCAAGACAGGTGTCGTGACTCATCCGGTCCACCTCATGCGCCAGTTGTTCACCACCACCTCGGTCAACTTGGCCAGCAGCGCCGTCCAGAGTTCGACCATCACCGCGACGAGCGATGACCTCGCGCTGCCACCGGGCTTCTGGCTGAACGGCGACGCGCTGCTCGACACTCTTGAGCTGCCGGTGACCGCGTTCCTGCCATGGGTGCCCGCGGCCTCGTACGTCGCCAGCCTGGTCGACTTCGACTTCCGTCTGGAGGAGAAGGCCAGCGGGTTCTCCCAGGCCGGTGACACCTTCTTCGCGTTCGTGGTTCCGGAGGCCGCGCACGAGGACAACGACGTGGTCCGCCAGATGGTGCAGTCCGGGGTCATCCCGGCGAAGTTCGCCGCCTGTGCGCTGATGGTCGACTTCACCAACCCGGTGTTCAGTGCGGACCGCGCGCGGCTGATGGACTACGTGCCCACCGCCGCGACCGCCGTCGAGGACCTTGCCGCGACAACCGCCCAGGCGATCGTCGCGGCGGCTGGCGCAGGCCTGCCCGCGACCAGCCCGGAGGCCCGCTTCGCCGCCGACTGGGCCCTGCCCGAGAGCGACTGGCGACAGGTCTTCGCCCGGCGCATCGACGCCTACCTCGGCGCGGCGGCCGCCCGCATCGCCACCCGGGCGGGATTCGACGACTACGTGCGGCTGGCCGAATCACGTCGGCGGGAGTTCAAGGCCATGAGGCTCAACGAGTTCGAGCTCACGCTTCCGGTCACCAACATTCCGGCCGGCGCGCCCCGTATGGCGATGCGCGAGGACGCCACCGTTGCTCCCCGCCCCTAATCCCGTCCTGAGACCCGCCACTGAAGACCGGTCCACCACCCGGCGACGCGCCGCTCCCGGGGGCCGGGTCACCCCAGACCGGATCACCGAAAGGGAACCAGACATGAGCAACCTCCCCTCGTACGCGCCTCCCGGAAACCTTCAGGACCTCGACGCCACCGGGCTGAAGGCCTGGGACGCCTTCATCAGTGACAGCGTCGACCAGGCCGCCGAAGGCCCCGATCCCCGCCAGGTGCTCAACGACAGCCCTCGCAGCCAGTTCTACAACCTCACCAAGACCGACACCGCCACCGACGCCGCCGAGGCCACCGTCACCTGGACCGCATTCCCCCGCATCATCAAGATCAACTCGATCGGCGACACCCAGCGCTGGCAGCGCGCCGACGCCAGCCGCGACGTCCAGGACGAGTACTGCGAGTGGAGCGTCACCCGCAACCCCGAAGGGAAGATCACCCAGGTCACCTTCACCTGCGAGGGCCCCGAATACTGGTCTCTGCTCGCACAGACCGACCCTGACACCGTGCTCCGCCTCTACCACCAGTACATCAGCCCTCAGGTCCAGCCCGGCGACCTGTTCGGGCTCGACGGCGTGTACCAGCCCCGCAACCGGTGGAACGACTCCACCTCCCATGGCGCCATGCACCTCATCCAGCGCAACAACACCCTCGGGGCCGAGATCGAACTCGCCGCCGCGGCCACCATCGTGCGGAAGATCAACGGCCACGAACTCGAAACCCAGCGGGAACTCATCCTCTGCAGCAAGTACGGCGCACCGGAACGCAACAGCGACCCGAACATCGGCGGCGCCGTGAACGCGCTCGCGCGTCAGAAGGCCGACATCTCGCTCGCCAACCCCGTCGGCCTGTACTTCAACGACCTCGCCACCGACGGCTGGGCCACCCCCGACGGCTCCGACCCCAAGGCCTACTGGAAGTACCTGCGCGGCGACGACGCCCACCCCGTGCGCGCCGTCTACGAGGTCCCCGCCGACCGGGGGTTCACCGTCGGCGACATCACCATCGGCGGTAAGCCCATCCAGTTCGGCGCGCAGATCTCCGACTTCATCACCATCAAACTCACGGCCGTCGCCTGCCGCTTCGGCCAGAGCACCACCCCGCCCAAGACCGCCTGCGTCGACTTCCCTAGGGCCGGAGGCGGGGCCGTTCCCTCAACTTCGGCCCCGGTCCCGCCTGCCATCACAACCAACGCACGGGGGCAGGCCGGGTACCTAGCCGCCCCGGTCACTACCCGCTCCCGCCGGTGACCCCTTACTTACCTCGTGGCCAATGGTGTTGTCTTTCTGGACGCGACCGGCGGGTTTCCGCTGGAAGCTGTCAGGCATGAAATCTGTGGCATCGAGGAACGATCGGGCAATCGCGTTCGTCCGGAAATGACAGGCCCTGAGGAAGCATCGGAGGCCGCCCGTCCCTCGCATGGGATGGGCGGCCTCCAGCCATTCGCTGTTCGGCCGGTGACTGGGGTGCCCGGGTACGCGGGCGAGTCTACGAGGGCTGGCTCCGGCCCAGCGGCTCGGCCGCCTCGGGGGCTGAGCCGGCCTTCTCGTCGAGTTCCAGCGGTGAGCCCGCTTCCCGCCGATGGAGCCCCGGCAGGTCCAGCACGGGCGCAGCGCGGCGTTGGTCTCCCGGGCCTTCTCCAGGCGCTTGAGGGTCGCGGGCCTGCTGGCGCTGGTCGTAGGCGGCGCGGCTGTTCGGGTTGTCCAGCGCCTCGGTCAGGGAGTACCGACCGGGGCGGCCGAAGCGCCACCACACCGGGCCGAGCGGGGGCCGATGTGGATCTAGCTGGAGGGGAGTCTCCACAGCTGGCAGCCGATGGTTGCGGGGGACGCGGATGGGCCTTCCTCGACCCGGATCCCCGGTTCCGATTGCGAGGATCGTGCCGTTCGGGTTGAACGCGATGGTGTCGGTGCGGCTGCCGGTGCGGGTGGCGATGTCGCGGCCGGTGGCCGCATCCCATACCCGTGCGCCGGTCTGGCCTCCGCCAGCGGCTTTTGTTCCGTCGGGACTAAACGCCACCTCGTAGGTGGGATCGCCGGTGAAGGTTTCGGTGATGCGACCGGTGGTGGAGTCCGACAACCTGGCGCCGCCGGAACCTGTGGGGCTCGGAAAGTCATCGCTGCACGTCAGGCCGCGTATCGGTACTCGTTGATGACACCGCCGAGGACGCAGGTGCGCAGGAGCCCGCGGCCCTCGATGTCGTGCACGATAGTGGCTGCTGGTCCTCGCCGGGTGGTAGCTGGCCCCGAGCCCGGTGAGGGCGGTGCTCGTTGTAGTGCCGCTGGTAGTCGGCAAGCACCTGCCGGGCGTGGGCCTCCCCCGTGATCAGGACGTGGTCCAGGGCCTCGCGCCGGATACTGCCGATGATCCGCTCGCAATGGGCGTTCATCCGCGGCGCCCGTGGCGCGCTCTTGAGGATCTCCATATCATCGGCCTGGAAGACGGCGTCGAAGGCCTCACCGTACTTGTCGTCGCGATCACGCAGCAGGAACCGCGGGGCCTCCACGCGTACCCCCAGATCGGCGGCGAAGTCCCGCGCCTGCTGAACGGCCCAGTCCCGGGTGGGGTGCGCAGTGACTCCGGTGATGTGCAGGCGCCTGTCGAGGTGGAAGAAATCCACCGCGATAATGCCCTCGGCCTGGTTGGTGAGGAACTCGCGCCAGGTCGGGCCGGTGCGGCGCGGGGCCGGATCGATGCCGGCGGCGTTCAGGATCTCCCAGACCGTGGAGGCGGCGATCGGGTGGCCGAGCCTGGCCAGCTCGCCCTGGATCCTGCGGTGGCCCCACCTCGGATTCCCCCCGGCCAGGCGCAGGACGAGCTTCTTGAGCGCGGCCGCCGTGGGCGGACGGCCGGTGCGGCCGCGCCGCGCGCGGTAGTCCCATTTCACCGCGATCAGCCGGCGGTGCCAGGCCAGCAGCGTGCCAGGAGTGACCGGGAAGATCCCGGACCAGCGGTGGCGCGGTAGCAGCGAGGACAGAGCCGCCAGCCAGAACCGGTCCGCCGGCTCGTAGCGGACCGGGCCGGCAAGCTGGCGGCGCAGCACCGCGTTCTCATGCCGCAGCACCAGCAACTCGGCGTCCTTCGCCGTCCCCGCGGCGCAGCAGCGCCCCGGGGACGGACAGTAGCTTCCGGACCACCTTGTACAGCAACGAAACGATCACGCGGACATGCTGCCAGCCGATACCACATTGCCACTCCCACCTGCGGCGATGACTTACCGAGCCCCACACGGTGAGCGTGCGCTCACCAGCCATCCGCGCCGTATGCGTCAGCTCCGGTGCTCCATCAACCACAGCACCCCGCTGACAGCCGCTGCACCGGGTCCCGACGCTGCCCCTCGCAGCGCGCTAAGCCCGAGAACGCGGGCGTAGCTGCGCCGCGCCCACCGCGGCCGCCGTGCCGTCGGCGCACCGGGTGCCGTCCGCGACCGGCCCGAACATGGCGTGGGCCATCGACTTCCAGTTCGACTCGACCACCGACGGTCGGCCGGTCAAGATCCTGTCGGTGGTTGACGAGCACACTCGTGAATGCCTCGGCGGGCTGGTCGAGCGCTCCATCACCGGCGAAGTGCTCGCCACCGAACTGAACCGGATCACGGCCACTCGTGGTGGTGGCCCGGCGGTGCTGCGGTTGGACAACGGGCCGGAGATGATCGCGGCTGCGCTGGCCGAGTGGGCTGGCACGAGGACGGGGGTGCTGTTCATCCCACCCGGGGAGCCGTGGCGCAACCCTTTCATCGAGTCCTTCAACGGTCGCCTGCGCGACGAATGCCTCAACATCCACCTGTTCTGGTCCCTGACCCACGCCAGGGTCACCATCGGCGACTGGAAGGAGGAGTACGACCACGACCGGCCGCACTCATCGCTGGGCTACCGAACCCCACGTGCCTGCGCTGCGATCTGTACCCACTAATCGGCTCTCACGCGTCTGGTGTCGTGTGCCCACATCGCGATCTCGACGCGGTTGCGTGCGCCGAGCTTGGTCATCAACGATGCGACGTGGGTCTTGACCGTGCTCAGGCTGACGAAGAGCTCGGTGGCGATCTCGGCGTTGGTCCGGCCCCGTGCCACCAGCGCGAGCACCTCCTCCTCGCGCTCGGTGAGCGGGTCGCTCGGCTGGACCGGTACCACCGGCGCCTGGTCGGCGAAGGTCGCCAGCAGCCGGCGGGTGACGTTGGGGGCGATCAGCGCGTCCCCGTTGGCCGCCGCGTGGATGGCCTGCACGAGGAGCTCCGGCCCGGCGTCTTTGAGCAGGAAGCCGCGGGCGCCGGCGCGTAGGGCGCCGAGGACGTACTCATCGAGGTCGAAGGTGGTGATCACGACGACCGCCATCGGGTCCGTCACGTCTGGCCCGGCCAGGCGCCGCGTCACCTCGACGCCGTCGAGCCCGGGCATCCGGATGTCGACGAGGAGGACATCGGGACGCAGCCGGGTCGCCAGGTCGAGCGCTGCGAGCCCGTCTGCCGCCTCCCCCACGACCTCGAGGTCGGGTTGCGCGCCGAGGATCATCACCAGCCCGGTCCGGACCAGGTCCTGGTCGTCGGCTACGACAACACGGATGCTCATGCCAACGCCTCCACCGGCAGCACGGCCTCGACCACCCAGCCACCCTCGGGCCCCGGCCCCGCGGAGAGCGATCCGCCGAGGAGCTGGGCGCGTTCGGCCATGCCCAGCAGGCCGAACCCAGGCTCCGGGGCTGGCCCCGGCTCGGTCTGTCCATCGTCGCTGACACGCAGCCTGACGGCGTCGCCCTCCCGGCGTACGTCGATCGCGACGCGGGTCGCGCTCCGGGCGTGCCGTGCGGCGTTGGTCAGCGACTCCTGCGCGAGCCGGTAGAGCGCGGCGTCCACGGGTCGTGCCAGCCGGGTTAACGAACCGTCCAGCGAGACCTCGACGGTGGGCGTCGCGTCGGCGCGCGCCAGAGCAGGCAGGTCCGCGACACCCAGCTGCGGTGAGTAGGCGACGGCTTCCTCCTCACGCAGCACCCGCACCATGGATCTCATCTCCGCCAGGGTTCGCGACGCTTCAGACTCGATCGCGGCCAGGACCTCGGCAGCCTTCTCAGGCTGGATGCCGGCGACCACGCCACCGGCCTGCGCCTGCACCGCGATGGCCGAGACGTGGTGGGCCACGGTGTCGTGCAGCTCTCGCGCCAGCGCCACCCGCTCCTGATTGCGGATCTCGCGCTGTTGGCGATGCCAGAGGTCCGCGCGGTAGCGGAACACCGCCGCGAGGGCGACGAACAACAGCAAGAGGACGCTCCCGCCGAAAACGTCGGCCCAGCCCGCGGAGGAGGCGTACATCCCCAGCGCGACGACGACTGTCACGAACGCCGTCCCCAAGACGATCTCCCGGCCCGAGCCCCACCGCACCAGGGAGTAGAGCAGGATCAGGACGGCCATCATGGAGTAGAGGTCGAGGTCCCCGGCGTGCGCAGTCAGCTGCAGGACCGAGAGCAGCCCGGCGACGCCCCACCCGACCAGGGCGGCCATCAGGGGGCGACCCCGCCGCCAGAGCAGGGCAGGCATCAGCGCCAGGGCGAGCACCGTCACAAGGGGTCGCCAGGCCAAGCCCGGCCGAGCGATGCCCTCGACCAAGGCGGCGGCCGCGAGCACGCCCACCAGCAGCCAGTCGAGCCGACCGATGGGTGGGGCGTCAGCAGGCCGCGGCTCATGCCAGATGGAGCGCCGGAAAGTGAACACGGCTACAGCCTAGGGATCGGCGCGCCTCGGCGTACCCGCCGAAAGAATGAGAGACAGACCATTCCATCGGCCAGGCGAACCCCAGCCTCCGGGCCGAGGCGCCCGCCGCCGGGCTCAGCGATCGTGGACCTACCGATCCTCACCACAACAACGGAGCCCATGATGAGAACACGTCAACCCACCACCGCCACCCTGGAAGACCAGCGGATGCCGGTGAGAGCCAAGCTCGCCGCAACGTGGACAAGCTTCATGTTCCTATACGCCTACGTGGACATTCTCAACTTCTTCACGCCCGGCGTCGTCGAAGACATCCTCGACGGAAGGGTCTTCAAGTTCGACCTCTCCCAGACCTTTTCGACCACGGCGCTGACACTCGTGGCCGTCCCGATCCTCATGGTGGTGCTGTCGATGACGCTGCCCGCCAGGGTGAACCGCATCGCGAACCTCATCGTGGCTTCGCTCTACGTCCCCGTCACGGCATTCAACGTGGTGGGCGCGTCCTGGCTGTATTTCTACGGCCTTGGCGTCGTACTGGAATTGATCATTCTCGCCCTCATCGTGCGGTTCGCGTGGACCTGGCCCCGCACCGCACCGTCGGCGACCATGGCGACCAGCCCGGACCATGAAGCCGTTCGCGCCCAGCCACAAGCGTGAGCCCAACAACAGTCCCCGTCCTGTTCCGAGCCACCTGCCTCGGTGCCGCGGTGTGGGCCTCCTGGAGGTGGGACACCAACTACCACTGGGACGTCGCGTAGGGGCCTTCCAAGGCCCCTACCGGCAGGTCAGGTCATCGGATGCGCGCACAGGCCCACCGCATCGTCGACACCGACCCCAAGCGCGGCAACGCCGTCGTCCACGTCACTGGAACCCGCCACAACGAGCCGATCGATCAGGTCCGACAGTCCCTACCGAACACCCAGGTCCCCGGTCATGATCACCACACCAACCATGTCCGGGAAACCGGGTCAGGCTCCCATGGGCCTATCCTGCGATCTGTACCCACTAATCGGCTCTCACACCTGGACCGATCCTCGGGGTCCCGTCATGGCCATCCTGTTACCCCGCACGCTAGCACCGGTGTGCACTGCCTAGAGCGGCGATCGGGGCTGCGGCCACCCGGCCCGCGATTGTCAAACTGGCCTCGGGGTGGCCGTGGGCTGAGCCAGAATGCGAGGCGACGGCTCGGGGGCGGGCGGCGATCAGCAGCAGGGGGCGGAGCATGGGCACGGAGACGGACATGGGGCAGGACCTGACGGCCGCCTACGACAGGTGGCGTACGGCACCGCCGCCGGAGGCCGGCACCGACCGGGTCATGGCGCTGAACCGCCTGAGCAAGGTGGTCCGACCTCTCAGCGAGGTGTCGGACGAGGAGTGCAACATCGGCCGAGGGCCCCTCGGCGGGCCGCTGGCCGCGTTCGAGTACGAGGGACGCGACTACCTGCTGCTGGCGAGTGACGCTGGGCCGCAAGAAGTCGACGAGATGACCGCTGAGTTCGTCAAGCAGACCGATGCATACCCCGGGGTTCGACACGTGTTGCTGTGCGCCGGCCCGGGGTCAGCACGCCAAGCCGGGCGGGCGGCGCAGTTGCTGGGTGACCTCGCGGGGCGGGTCGTCGTCCTGGACCGCAGTCATCTGGACGCGGCCGTGTGCGGGGTTGCGACGCTGGCCTACCTCGTGAGGGCCGCGTTCCGCCGCGGTGGTGCGCTCCACCCGTCGCTGGCCGATCTTGTCCTGCCCCGCGCCGTCCCGGCCGTCCCCGTATCGATGGACCCGGCCGGACGACGGCAGGAACTCCTCGCCGACTTCACGGCCGCCCCGCACATCGAGTCAGGGGCTGGGGGTGTGGAGGTGCGGCCACTGCTCGTCGGCGGCCTCGAGGGCCACATCCCGACTGGCCTGGCCGTGGCACCGGACGGGAAGGTGCTGGTCACCGTGGACGGCGGGATCGTCGACCTCGACCCGCGTACCGGAGCCACCGGCTGGCACCTGGCCCTGCCCGACTGCGAGGGCCCCGTCCCTCCCCGGGACGACGGTTCCTTCCTGGTGGTGTGCGGCGGCGCCGTGCTGCGCTGGCACGAGGGCATGTTGAGCGGCGTGGCGGGCGGGTTCCCGTCGGGGGCGCGCCTGGTCGCCGGGGACCTCGGTGAGGTGTGGGTGCTGTCCGGCTCGGGGGTCACCTTCGGGTCCGGCGAGGGCACGCTCGCCCTGACCTGGATCGGACTCGAGGCCGGCCGGCAGGTCCGCCTACCCGATCGCGTTCGACGCCGCGGTGCGCTCCACGGTGTGCCTGGGGCGGCGCCGCTTCCTTCTCGCGGCAGGTGGCCATCACGCGGTGGTCGACCTCGCGCTCAGCACCGACGCCGGCCCCCGCTCCGCCTGGATCCCCTCCCACGTGCCCTACCCCGGCCACACGCTGGCCGTCGGCAGGAACGGTGCCCTCACTCTGACCATGCCGGTGATGCCTCGCCCAACGGCCGGCCACTGGTGCAGCGCGGCGAGTGACCGGCGAAGCGTCCTCGCATCACCTCGAATAGGTCGGTAAGCCGGTCTCCGTGCCCGCACCCGGGCCTGCCCACTCCCGTGACCGGTCGCGCAGCGCCCCAGACCACGGACACTTCCCCTTGACCGCGCCTTGTCCAGCGCACCTCGGCCTCCCCATCCTCAACGAGCACCGCATCGTGGGCGAACGTTCGGTCCTTGATCGTGCATCATTCGATGAATTGTCAGCCCCGGGGTCGCCCGGCTCCCGTCGGGATCCATACACCGGGCTACCGTCCCGCCGCACTCGGCCCGGCCGCCTCCAGGCGGAACCGTCATGAGTTCGGCCAGCCGTAGTCGCCGGGTGCAATTGCCGGCAGTGGGTTTGTCACGGTCGCGCGACCGGTGACGAAGGTCGGTCATCCTCGCGCCAGTTCCGGAAATTCACAAGTTCCCGGTGTCCGCTTCGACTTTCGCTCGTTCTCATTGGCGCGATCCTGACACCCGCTGGTCTGCGGCTGTCGGCACGCGGCACGGGCTGTGCCGGACGGACCGGCGAGAGCGAGGAGCTGACGGTGACGACAGGCGAGATCGAGATGGCCGGCACGGGCACGGACCCCGGGTTTGAGCCGACGGCGGGACTCGCAGCAGCCCGGGAGCGGGTGCGTGCGAGCCTGACCTCGGCCGTCGGCCCGGACGGCGCCGTGCGCAGGCCGTGCACCAGCCGGACACTGGAGTCGGCGCTGCTGCTCGTACTGCTGCGCCGGCGCGGCGGCCACCCGCGCCAGGAACGGGAACTCGCGGACTACCTGGCCACCCCGCAGGCACAGACCGGTGGCTTCGACGCGGCCCTGGCCCAGGCGGTCCTGCACGGCCGGGCGGCTGGCAGTGATGTGGTCGGCGGTGAGCTGCCGGCCGGGTTCGACCACTTCTCGGTGGCGCGCAAGCGGCTGCTGTTCGACCTCTACCTGGCTGTGGCGGGTGCGGTGCCGTTCAACGCGTCGATGCTGCGCCCGCCCCGCGCGGCGCAGGGGGCCGGCGAAGGCGGGGACAACACGGTCACCTGGGTTGAGATGATCATGCTGAGTGTGCGGGTCCTGGTCGCGCACGGCCTCGGCGCGGGCGACCAGGTCACCGACGGGGAGCGTGAGCGGCTGCTGGAGCTGCTGGGCTCCAGCCGCGCGCCGGTGTGGGAGAACTACCCCGCGGCGCACCTGCTGGCGCTGCTGGCCGTGCACGAGTTCGCCCCCGGCCACCGGCTGGTCGAAACGGGCACGGCTGCGGTGCTGGCGTGCCGCAATCCGGACGGCGGGGTGCCGAGCATGTCGGACCTGGACGTGTTCAGCACCGCGCCCGCCGGGATCGCCCTGGCCCGGGCGGGCGCGGACCGCGCGCTGCTGCACCGCATGTGCGACTACCTGATCGGCCAGCAGCTGCCGGACGGCGGCTGGGGGTTCGGCGAGAACACGCGGCACAGCGACGTGGACGACACCTCCTACGTCGCAGCCTGCCTGGCCGCCGTCGACCCGGTGCGCCACCGCGAGGCCCTGCTGCGCGCCGGCGGGTACCTGCGGGGCATCGTCGGACGGGACGGCGGCTTCCCGACCTACGTGAAGGGCGATCCGTCGGAGGCCGGTATGACCGGCGGCGCGGTCAGCGCGCTGGCGTGGAACGGCACCGACCACGGCGACCTGCTGGACGGCGCCGCGCGCTGGCTGCTGGACGCCCAGCACCAGGACGGAACGTTCGAGCGCAGCTGGAGCCTGAGCGAGGCGAACACGATCTGGCGGGCGATGTGGGCGCTGCACTCAGTGCCCGAGACGACCCGCACCACCCTCCGGGAACGCATCGCCGCCGCGGACGCCGCCGCCCACCGGTTCCTCGCCCGGGCGCAGAACCAGGACGGCGGCTGGGGCTACCGCCCCGGCGATGCCAGCGACACCGCCAGCACCTGCTACTCGCTTCTCGCCCTCGCCGCCATGGGCCGGCGCCCGCAGCAGGACCCTGTCGTGCGGGCAGGCGTGGCCCATCTGCTGTCCCGGCAGGAACCGGACGGCACCTTCACCGCGCTGCCCGACCAGGTCGCACCCCGCCCCCTGCTGTTCGACGCGCCCATCTTCACCGACACCTGGGTCCTGCTCGCCCTGACCGGCTTCGACAACGACGAGACGCCGTGAGCGGCCACCAGACTGAGGAGAGCACCACTCGCGGACCGCAGCCCTCCGGCGCCGAACGCGCACCGCGGCCCCAGTCCCTGCCTGTCGAGCGGCCCGGCCCGGTGGACCTGCCCGAAGAGTTCCGGCGCCTGCGCACCGAGCTGCCCGTCGCGCCGCTGGCCTTCCCCGACGGGCCGCCGGGCTGGCTGGTCACCCGCTACGACGACGTCCGCGCCGCCCTCGCCGACCCCCGGCTCAGCTCCCGGCGCCCGCACCTCAACTCCCACGTCCGCGCCAGCCTCATCACCCCCGACGAGATGGCCACGCTGCGCCCCTCCGACCTGCTCACCAGCGACCCGCCCGAACACACCCGGCTGCGCCGCCTGGTGAGTGGCCAGTTCACCGCCCGCCGCATCAACCAGCTGGCCCCGCGGATCCAGGACATCGTCGACCGGCACCTCGACGTCCTGGCCGTCGGCCCCCGCCCGGCGGACCTGATGACCGCCGTCTCCCTGCCCGTCCCGTCCCTGGTGATCAGCGAACTCCTCGGCGTCCCCTTCACCGACCGCGACCGGTACCAGCGTCTCACCGCCGAACTGCTCTCCCTCGACCGCACCCGGGACCAGCTCCTGGCCAGCAAGGCCGAGATGAAGGCCTACCTGCTGCACCTGATCCACGCCAAACGCGCCGAGCCGGCCGACGATCTGCTCTCCGGCCTCCTCCAGGCCCAGGCCACCGGCACGGCGCCGACCGACGACGAGATCGCCGCCCTCGCCCAGCTCATCCTCATCGCCGGACACGAGACCACCGCCAACGTCATCGGCCTCGCCACCCTCCTCCTGCTGCGCCCGCCCCGCCTGTGGGACACCGTGCGCCGCCGGCCCGAACTCGTCGACGGCGTCATCGAGGAAACCCTGCGCTACGCCACCGTGCTGCAGTTCGGCCTGCTGCGCGTCGCCCGCGAACCCCTCACCCTCGCCGGCCAGCCCATCGCGGCGGGCGAGCGGGTCGTCCTCCACCTGCCCTCAGCCAACCGCGACCCCGTCCGCTTCACCGACCCCGACCACTTCGCCCCCCAGCGCCCCGACGCCGCCAAACACCTCAGCTTCGGCCACGGCCCCCACCACTGCATCGGCGACCAACTCGCCCGCATCGAACTGCACACCCTGCTCACCACCATGCTGCACCGCTTCCCCGACCTGAAACTGGCCACCGACCCGGACCGGGTCCCCACCCACACACACCGGGTCATCCACGGCCCGGCCCGCCTCCCGGTGGACTTCACCCCATGACCCGCCACCCGCACAGCCCACCCGCCACGCGCGCACAGCCGACCCCGCCAGGAAGGGACCACACCAACGGTGGCGACGACCACACCCGCGGACCACACCGCGTACGCCGCCTACGCCTTCGACTTCGACGGCACCCTCGCCGACACCGCCGACATCAACCACGGCGCCGTACAGGCCTCACTCGCCGCCCACGGCATCACCGTCACCCTCCCCTGGCTGACCGCCCAACCCGCCTTCACCGCCGCCCAACTGCGCCGACGCCTCGCCATCCCACCCACCGCCCTGCCCGAGGACACCTTCGTCCAGGCCGCCCGCACCTACTGGTTCGCGAACACCGACCGGATCAAACCGATCTCCGCGGCCGCCACCGCCGCGCGCACCGCCGCCGAACACGCAGCCATCGCCGTCGTCTCCGCCAACTACAGCGACATCGTCCGACACGGCCTGGAAGCCGTCGGGCTCAACGACCTCCCCTGGACCATCGTCGGCCGCGACAACGTCGCCCGACCCAAACCCGCCCCCGACGCCTACCTGCGCGCCGCCCACCTCCTGCGCACCGAACCCGCCCGATGCCTCGCCCACGAGGACACCGACGACGGCATCACCGCCGCCACGGCCGCCGGCATGCACGTCATCGAATCAGACACCGACCCTGGCGATGACTCCCGAACAGTCCACTGGTCGGCAGGAGCGGACGGGGACGCCCCGCCACCCGTGTACCACTCAGGAGTGATGCCGCCGGGGACGCCACCGTCCAGCCGTGGGCGGCGGGGCCACGCCCCGCTCGAACATCTCGCCGGCCCTCCAACCGCACCCGCTCACGCTGAGTACGCTCCCGCGCGGTCAGGCCACCCCCATCGGGATACCTCACCTCCCACACATAGAGCCGAACTGACTACCTGTCACCCCCACCTGCAAGCCTCAGCTCAGAAGCAGGGCCTGATTACACATTGTTTACACGCGACTTCCGTGGGTAGTGGCGTGAGCGAGTTGGCCGCGATCATTCGCGGTCGGCCGAGACAACTGGTTGGAGAACTCACCGGGTTGAGGCCGACCTCGGGGCAGGCCTGGGCGGCGTGAGGATGAAGGTAGACCGAGCAGTGGTAGCGCCCGGTATCCAGCTCGCGGGCCCAGATCTGCGCGGGCGGCAGCTCGGCGTACTCGGGACTGTTCATCAACTCCAGTACCGCATCACGCCTTTCGGCCTTCAGGGCCGACGGCTGGACCTGCTGGGACCTGGGCCCGCGCACGGCGGAGGCTTCAGCCTGTGGTAGTGGGTGGCCCGGGAGCGGCCGGTCAGCCGGCACGCGGCCGTGGTGCCCAGCTCGTGTTCGACGCCGGTGAACGCCTCGTCCACGACGGGGTCGGCGGCGCGCCTCAGTGCGCGCTCTCGGAGATCATTTCCAAGAGCGCCGACGCTTTTCCCAGGACCTCCAGCGCGGCCTTGTTCCGGGCGAGCTCCCTCTCCAGCCGTTCCACCTGCCGGCGCAGCCTCTCGTTCTCGACCTCGGCGGCGGACTTCTTCGGGCGGGCCGGGCTCGTGCGCCGGTCGACCAGGTTCTCCAGCGCCCCGGCGTCGCGGGCGGCCCGCCACTCGGTGACGTGGGAGTGGTACAGGCGTTCGCGGCGCAGGACCGCGCCCTTCTCGTTCTTGGGCGCGGCGTCGTACTCGGCGACGATCCGCAGCTTGTACTCGGGGCTGAACGTGCGGCGCTTCGGCCTGGGGGCCGGGTCGGCTGCGGAGGGATTGGTGCTGGTCATCGGGGGTGGAACTCCTACTCGGGCCCTCTCAGGCTAACCCGACAAAGCGGGATGTCTCAGCCAAGGCTGACAGAGAGGCGTGCCTACACGCGCCAGGCATCCTCCCCCGGTGACCCGGCCGGCCGCACAAGCTGACCGACTACGCGCCGGGCCGCGACGCTCCCCTCATTGGTGCGGGACCGGCATGCCTGCGAAGCGGAGACCTTCGCCGATATCTCAGCTGCCACCCCAGGGCTTCGGCGCAGTCGCGTGACGCCCGTCACACCGAAGCTCTGGCCCTGCGCCATCGAAGCTTGATTGTTGTCACCGACACTTGATGGCCCGTAAGTTGGTTTCACCAAGTTTGCGAGTCGAGGGATGCGGGGGGGCGATGGAGGAGCTCAGGGATGCGCGCACGGTGGCTGGCTTCGTCTTCGTCACGGATCGATCTCCCGACTATCTGAAGGCGGCAGCGGCAGGTATGCGAGTGACGGTGCCGTTGTCCGAACCGTCGCGGATCGTGGTCGATCACGCGCCGGAGAGAGTGGTGGTCGCCCGATGGCCGGGGCGGCTCTTCCGGGCGCAGGTGGCGACTCCGGCGACGGATGAAGAGCACGCCGCGATGGCCAGCGACAACCCGCGGCCTGACATCGGCTACACCCGTGCCGTCGCTGTCGACCTGCAGGAGGAGATCTCCCCGTCGGCTCTCTTCGGCCCCCACGGGGATGCGGTAGTCCGCGTGATCGAGGCCGCCGTCGCACTGGACGAGAGAGGCGCGCGGAATCTCGCGTCCGCGACTCATCCCGCAGCGGGTCGGGAGTACAGCAATGCATGGCACCAGTGGCTCTCCGAGCCGGGCCACCTGGCCCGGGATCACGCGTCGACCTTGATGGCCCCCCGGCGTGGGCGCCCGGGATCACCGATCGGATACGGTTTCGCCGTGGCCTGGGACATGGTCAGGAAGAGTGCCGAGCTCCGCGGCGGCGAGGAGGCGTTCGCCGTCGACAAAAACAACGACGAGATTCTTTCGGATCCCTGGCGGACGGCCGGCGGCGCGCTGCTTCATGCAGCAATGGCGTTCGGGGCGCCGCACCTGGCAGACAGCCACGCCATCGCAATGCTGACCACGGCCTGGAACACAGTGTTCGAGCCTGCGGCATCAGGACCCAGCGGGGACACCGGACCCCAGAACTGCCCTTGACCAACCTCGCCATCTCCACGGCACAGGGGCAACACCTTCGGCGTCACAGGACAGTGGGTGCACCGGCGGGGCGCGCGCGACGGCCGCGCCCGGCGGACCGCGTTCACGAGCACCGGTCCCCGCACCACGCAAAGACCTATGTCGAACGGAGCAGCCCGGCCCGTTATGAGGCTCTTGTGCTGGACCTGTGGGTCGGGTTATGCGGGTTGGCCTCGGGGCAGGGTGGGGCGGTTGCCGACGAGGCAGAGCATGACCGGGGTGATGACGGCCTCAGCGGTGCGGAAGGCGAAGCCTCTGCGGATGATCAGGCGGGTCTTGGTGTTGGTGGACTCGATCAGGCCATTGGACAGCTTCTCGACGATCGCGTGGAGGATGGCCTGGTGGTGACGCTTGATCTTGCGCGCCAGCTCGGTGAAGGCGGGGAGGCGGCACCGGACGGCCCAGGACAGCCATCGATCCAGGGCCTTCACCGCTGCCTCGACGCCCTCGTCGGCGGCGATCCGGTAGATCG
Source organism: Kitasatospora sp. NPDC050543 (assembly GCF_044457565.1). Classification (NCBI taxonomy): domain Bacteria; kingdom Bacillati; phylum Actinomycetota; class Actinomycetes; order Kitasatosporales; family Streptomycetaceae; genus Kitasatospora; species Kitasatospora sp. NPDC050543. The sequence goes on from NZ_JBITGZ010000046.1 coordinate 17,276, forward strand.
TGCGCAGGCCCTCCTTCAGCAGGTAGGCGCGGTGCGGGCGAGGGTCGTTGGCCGCGATCCAGGCCAGTTTGACCTGCTGGCGGGGCGTGAGGTCCTCGGGGTTCTTCCACAACGCGTGGCGTGAGTGCTCAAGACGGCGGGCGAGTTCAGGATCGGCCGCCTCGCACCGGGCCCGGTTCCAGGCGGAGCGGCGTTCCTCGTCCAGGGCCTCGGTAGCCCACTGGACGACGTGGAAGGAGTCCATCGCGCGGACCGCGTTGGGGGGCCCGCTCGGCGACCACGTCGGCGATCCACACCGCGCCGTCTGCGCTGATGTGGGTCAGTCGGTGCGCGCGGTCGGCGCCGAGGGCGTCGTAGAAGGAACGGAGCACGTCCTTGCCGTGGCCGTCGGCCATCCACACCACCCGTCGGGACTCGTGGTCGACCACGACGGTCATGTACTTCTGCCCGCGCCGGTAGGAGATCTCGTCGATGCCGACACGTCGCAGGCCGGCGAGCCGGTCGATTCCGGCGTCGGCCGCGGCCTGGTGGCGGGTGATGATCGCGCCGACCGTGCGCCAGGCGGTCCGCATCAGCTGGGCGGTGGCCGCCTTGGAGCACTCGGTGGCCATCCAGGCGACCTGCTGGTCGAAGTCGCGGGTGTGCCCGGCGTCGTGTCGGGCCCAGGGAACAGCGGCGACCACCAACCCGTGCCGCTCGCACCTCACCCGGGGCGCGTCGGCCTCCAGGTAGAGCTTGAGGCCGGCGGCGTCCAGGTGTCGCCAGCGCCGCCGCCCCGCACCGGCATCGAACCCCGGGCAGCGGCTCCCACAGACCCCGCAACGGCGACGCGCCCGGGACCTTGGCCGGACCGCGACCACGACGACCTGGGACTTCTCCTCAAACCGCACGCTCTCCGGCACCGCCTGCTCGCATCCGACCAACGCGTTCAATACCGTGATGAACCGCACGCCGTTCTCCCTGCGCAACCGATCTCGGGCCTCAACACCTCAATATCTGCACAGGGGACGGCGTGTACTGCGTCAGGCACTCCTCACCGACCCGCAGATGGAGCAGAAGAGCCCGTTATGACCGGCCCCTGGCCTTCGCGAATGCTCGTTTCTCACCAGCCCCCGGGCGGCCACGAGCGCGGAAGCCAACCCGGCTGCCCGGGGGTTCCTCACCAACCGGTCCGGATCCGGCGGTGGAACCAACCCAACCAGAACGCTCACCAACTGACCAGGCGGCCGCCTCGGGTGTGTCAGAGGGCATTTGATGTGAACGGATTGCCCTTTATACCCTAGTAAGTCCCTCGCTAGGTTGGTGTGGTCTCGTCCGTCATGCGCTTGGTGAGGCTGTCTATCGAGGCGATGTGGATCATGGCTTCCGGAGCTGGCTGGCAGGGTCTCGTAGTCGCGAGCGAGGCGGCGGCGCAACATGAGCCACCCCGTTGGGTCGGCCGCGCAGCGAGGTGCCTGCCCGTAGCAGGTCCTACTCCGAGCGGCCTCCCGCCGAACCGGACATGACAGTTTCCTGGTCATCCGGCTCTCCAGTGATCACGGCGTGAGTGATCCGGCCGTTCGTGCCTCGTGGATGCAGTCATGGCAGGCAGCGCAGGCCACAAGGGTCTTGCGCCGCCGGTCGAGCATGACGCGCGCCCAGTCGGACGGCGGTTACCCGGCACGAGCGAGATCGGCAAGAGCCCGGACGTGATGCACCTGGACATCACCGGTGGCCCCGCAGACCTCGCATGTGTCCGCCAGGAGCCGGTGACCAGCTCCTTCTGCGGGTAGTCCACCCAGACAGGCCGACGGTCGGTGATCTTCGCCGACCGCTGCTGCTGGAGAGGGATTCCACCGAACCGAGCCACCAGCGGCTTCCTGTTCTTCCGCTCGATACGGGCCTCGAATCAGACTCGGAGCCCACCTGGCGTGTCGATCCTGGCCTTGTGCTTGGCGGCCATCTTCGACACGGTCGAACGGTGCTTGCCCGCAAGGGTCTTGAGCATGGAGGTCTCCATGACCCATTGCAGGCGGTGCAGCCGGGAGACGTCTCCGGCGAGCAGGTAGTACTGGGCGATGCCCCTATAGACGGCTCCGAACGTGGCGACGATCGCGTGATCGCTGCCGTTGGTCAGTTCCGTTCGCTTCGCGAGCTTGCCGCGAGCCAGGTAGGGCTCGCACTTGGCCTTGATCATGTCCCTTGGGACACGAAGGGCGATCTGGCCGTTGACCCTGCGGTAGCGGCCCGTCTTCTTCGTGTCGTTGTGCTGGGTCGTGATCTCGTAGCCCAGGAACCGTGCCGCCCGGGTACGGGCGTGGGTCAGGGCGGCGTCGTTCAGAGGGTCTGTCCGGTTTGATCACGTGATGCCGTCCCCATGCCGACAGGGGGCTACCCGCCCAAATCGGCCACCGGCATGCGCTCTACCTGCATAAACGCACTAACTCACCGGCATTGCAGCTCGGAAGGCATTCGCCTTTCCGATCATGATCCGGACGCGACCCCGGATGAAACGCGCAGGCTAGCTGAACCGCGCCGTACGCTCGCACCGTCGGCGAAGTCCGCCGGCCCGACCGACCCTCACCTTCCGCGGTCAGCCTCCACGGCGACATAGTCCGTCACCTTCCGCCAGGCGGCGTCGATGACAGCCAGGGCCGGGCCAACCGCCTCCACGCTGCGCCGTCCGCGCCAATGCTCGCGGGCACCTTCCCTCACCCTGTCCAGGGCTCCGCCCCGGTCGATCGGCGGCGGGGCGAAGCGGCCGCCCGAGGCGCGGACGTGCTCGTCCGAGCGGTCCTGCCAGAACTCGACCTCCCAACCGGGCCAGCGCGCGGCCATCTCGTAGGCCTCGGCATGGCGGCCGAGCAGCCACCACCCCACTCGGCGGCGCACCGGATCGACATGGATGCCGGACGAGACGGAGAGCCGACAGGTGCCGTGGTTGTGGGCACCGTCCAGGCGGTCGAGCAGGGCAGGTCCTTCGGCGACCGGGCTCCCTCCCATGTCGTCGACCAGATGGCAGCGGTTGAGCTGCTCCGGCTTTCGTGGAGTCCCTGATGTCTGGGTTTGTTACGATCCAGGCGTAAGGAGAACCACGAGCAATGCCCGCACCACGCAAGTACCCCGATGAACTCCGCGAGCGCGCCGTCCGCGAGGTCCGCTCGACCGGCCGCCCCGTCGCCCATGTGGCCCGCGACCTGGGCATTCACAAGGAAGCTCTGCGGTCCTGGGTCCGTCAGGCCGAGGCCGACGCCGGTGAGCGCGAGGACCGTCTCACCACCGTCGAGCGCGACGAGCTGAAGGAACTCCGCAGGGAAGTCGCCGAGTTGAGGCGGGCCAACGAGATTCTCAAGGCCGCCAGCGTGTTCTTTGCCCAGGAGATCGACCGTCCCCGGACGAGGCCGAGCAGGTGATCGACCACCTGCGAGACGGCTTCGGGGTCGATCCCGTATGCCGGGTACTGGAGCTGTCGCCCTCGACGTACTTCGCGTGCAAGACGCGCCCGAAGTCGGCCCGGCAACTCCGGGACGAGGAGCTGATTGCGCTGGTCACAGCGGTGTGGGAGGACTCCGGCCGCACCTACGGCGCCCGCCGCATCACCCGCGCCCTGGTCCGGGCCGGGCACGAGGTGGCGCGCTGCACGGTCGAGCGGCTGATGCGCGAGCTCGGGATCGAGGGCGTGATCCGTGGCCGGCGCCGCCGCACCACGATCCCGGAACCGGCCGCACCCCGCCCGCCGGACCTGGTCAACCGCCGCTTTGCCGCCGATCGCCCGAACCAGCTGTGGCTGGCGGATCTGACCTATGTGCGGACCTGGTCGGGCTGGGTCTACGTGCCTTCGTCCTGGACGCGCACTCGCGCCGGATTGTGGGCTGGCAGGTCGCCGACCACATGCGCACGGACCTGCCGCTGGACGCGCTGGAGATGGCGCTGTGGCGCCAGAAGATCAAGAAGGACGCCGAACTCATTCACCACAGCGACCGCGGGTCGCAATACGTGTCCATTCGCTACACGGAGCGATTGGCCGAGGTCGGCGCCTCGGCGTCGGTCGGATCCGTCGCGGACTCCTACGACAATGCGATGGCAGAGGCCCTGAACGGCACGTTCAAGGCCGAACTGATCCCCGGGTTCGACAGTCTGCGGGCACACGACCGGGTCTGATCGGTTGTCCCCGACCGGCCGGCTCTCCATCGACCGCGCCAAGGTCAAGACCGAGGCCAACCTCGACGGCAAGTACCTCCTGGCCACCTCCGACCCGGACCTGACCGCCGAGGACGTCGCCCTGGGCTACAAGAACCTCCTGGAAGCCGAACGAGCCTTCCGCACCATGAAGTCGACCTTGTATCTACGACCGGTCTACCACCGCCTGGACGACCGGATCCGCGCCCACGTACTGCTGTGCTGGCTGGCACTGCTGCTGATCCGCGTGGCCGAACGCCGCACCGACACCACCTGGCGGACCATCAGAACCGAACTCCAGCGACTCCACCAGGTCACCCTCGCCGGGCCCGCCGGACGCCTCCAGCAGACCACCGACACCACCGAAACCCAGGTCCGGATCTTCCGGGACTGCGGCGTCCCGATGCCACCAAAGATGAGCGGACTCACACCCGCCGAATAGCCCCTGAACTGGGCAAACATCCACCGGAGCCGTAGACACACGACCCCGGCGGGCCGTCACGCCCGAACCCGCAGGTCACCCCCGATATCCAGCCCAGTTATGTGCCCACACACTGTCGAACTCGGGTGATCGAACATCAGGGACCGTGGCGGGACTTCGACGAGGTCGAGCGGGCCCTCTTCCAGTGGGTCGCGTGGTACAACGGTGAACGACTCCACTCCCCCCCTGGGCTACATCCCGCCCGACGAGTACGAGCAGGCGTACTGGGCCGGCCGGGAGGCAGTCCCGCAGACCGCTTGATCACACGATCGCGGACTCCACGAAACTCGGGGCAGCTCACCCAGATCTGCGCGGGTGGCAGGTCGACGTACTCGGGCCGGTTCATCAGCGCCAGGACCTGGTCGCGCTCGGCCGGGTTCAGGGCCGAGGCCGGCGCCGGGCGCGGGGTTCGCGGTTTCGGTGGGGGTGGGTTCAGCCTGCGGTAGTGGGTGGCGCGGGAGCGGCCGGTCAGCCGGCACGCGGCCGTGGTGGTCAGCTCCCGCTCCAGCGCGGGGAAGAGGCCGTCGATGACCTGGTCGACGGCGGGCGTCAGTCCGCGCTCTCGGAGAGCAGTTCCAAGAGCGCGTTGGCATTTCCCATGAGCTCCAGCGCGGCGTCCTTGCGTGCCGCCTCCGCCTCCAGGCGGGCGACCTTCTTGCGCAGTCGTTCCAGCTCGGCCTGCTCGGCGGCCTTCTTCGGACGCGCCGGCGAGGTGCGCCTGTCGACCAGAGTGGCCATCGCCCCGGCGTCCCGGGCGGCCCGCCACTCGATGATGTGCGAGTGGTACAGCCGCTCGCGGCGCAGGATCGCGCCTTCTCTCCGTTCGGGGCCGCGTCGTACTCCGCGACGATCCGCAGCTTGTACTCCGCAGGGAACGTCCGCCGCTTTGGGCGCGGCGCCGGGTCCTGCTCGTGGTCGTTGGTGCTGGCCATGCCGGGGTCTACTCCTGTCTCGCCCATCCAGACTAACCAGACATACCGGGCGTCTCAGTCGAGACTGTCAGAGAGGGGGCCGGCTCTCCTACTGGCAGGCCCGCGCGCTGCTGGACGAGCACACCGCGGTCCACGGGCCCGGGACGGGCTGGGACCTGCACGAGTGGCGCCACTCCGGGCTGACGCACCTCGGCGAGGCCGGGGCGAGCGTGCTGATGCTGATGGCCAAGTCCCGACACGAGAAGACGGAGAACGTCCGCCGCTACTTCAAGCCCTCCCCGGAGGCGATCGCCGAACTCACCAGCCTGCTCGCATCTGGCACCAGCGTCCGCTGAGCGCAGGGGACGGCTTCGTGGGTCCGACGCCCAGCGTGTCCGGGGTGCCGCAGCCAGCCCGAGCAGTGATCTGCCCGGGTCGGCTGCGGCAAACCCCAATGTGTGAACAATTACCGGGCGCTAGCTGACATTAGGGTAATTACCCCCCCCGTACAGCACGGCGGGTCCCACGCCG
>NZ_JBITGZ010000046.1:23366-42511 GCF_044457565.1 Kitasatospora sp. NPDC050543
GGGGGGGGGGGGGGGGGGGGGGGGGGGGGGGGGGGGGCCCCCGGGGGGGGGGGGGGGGGGCCCCCCCCCCCCCCCGCGCCGGGCGGGGGGGGGGCCGGCCCCCCCCACCCCGGATTGTCTGACGATGTCGCGGAGGATCGCTGACTTTCGGTTCTGTCCGCCGCGCGTCCTGCTCGGCGGGTCACAGGCCGTTGGTGGCCGCCAGGGCGAGGACGGCGGGCAGGTCGTGGGCGGGGCGGCGGGCGGCGATGTAGCCGTCGGGGCGGATGAGGACGAGTTCGTCGCCGGTGACCTGGTACGCGTGGTGGGCGAGGTCGTCGGTGTCGATGACGGTGTCGGGGCCGGTGGCGGTCGGGTCGGTGGTCACCCGGTAGGTGCGCGGGCCGTGCGGGGTCTGCTGGACGGTGGTGTTCCCGAAGGAGAGCAGGGTCCACTGGGGGCCGCGCAGCAGGTCGAACAGGCGGGTGGGGTGGCCGGTGGCGGCGTTGCGGCAGGGTGCGTCGGGGGCGCGGACTCCCGCGCCGGGGCCGTGGGTGAGCGGGCTGTCGGCGTAGACGATACCCAGGCCGGTGGTGCGGTCGTCGGTAAGTCCCTGCTGGACGGAGGGGCCGTGGTTCTCGGCTGTCGCGCGCATCAGGTTGCGCAGGCGGGTGGTGCTGTCGTCCAGGACGTTGCGGGCGACGGTGCGGCGCTCGTGCTCGTAGGTGTCGAGCAGGGCGGGGTCGGCGCCGCCGAGGAGGGCGGCGAGCTTCCAGCCGAGGTTGTAGGCGTCCTGGATGCCGGTGTTCATGCCCTGGCCGCCGGCCGGGGAGTGGATGTGGGCGGCGTCGCCGGCCAGCAGGATCCGCCTGTTGCGGTAGTGGTCGGCCAGGAGCACGTTGATCCGGTAGAGGGAGAGCCAGGCGACGTCCTTGATGACCACGCCGGGGATGCCGGCGCGCTCGGCGAAGATGCAGCGGAACAGCTCCAGCGACGGTTCCTCGGGCTGGGCCAGGTCAGTGGGGATGGATGCCTGGAACTGCCACAGATCGGTGCCGGGCAGGGGGAACAGGGACAGCAGGCCGTCCTCCTTGCTGGTCCACAGGTGCTGGCAGTGGCGGGAGAGGCCGGTGACGCGGACGTCGCCCAGGTGCCAGCGCTGGTCGGTCAGGGAGGTGCCGTGCAGTTCGATGTCGGCTAGGGCGCGGACGGTGCTGCGTCCGCCGTCGGCGCCGACGGCGTAGCGGGCGTGGACGGTGTGGCCGCCCGCGTCGGGCCCGGCGGCGGTGGTCTCGATGGTGGCGGTGACGCCGTCGTCGTCCTGCTGGAGGTCGGTGACTTCGCTGCCCCAGTGGATGGTTCCGCCGAGTTCGGTCAGGCGGGCGCGCAGGATCTGCTCGAACCGCGGCTGGGAGAGCCAGACCGGCGGGTAGGGGGCGTCCGTGGTGTGCGCCCCTATGGCGACCTCCACCGCTTCGGAGATGACCTGGTCGTGGTCGTAGCGGCGGGTGGGGACGTTCACCCGGCCCTCGGTCAGGATGCGCCCGGCCACGCCGAGGTCGTCGGCGACCTCCATGGTGCGGGGCTGGATGGTCTTGGCGCGGGAGGCGGTGCTGGGTGTGGTGGAGCGTTCCAGGAGGAGGAAGCTGACACCGCGTCGGGCCAGCTCGCAGGCCAGGGTCAGGCCGGTGGGGCCGGCGCCGATGATCAGGACGTCGGTCGTGGTCACGTTCGCGGTGGTGGGAGTGGGCTCGTTCATGGCGTTGATTACCTACCTTAGGTATCATGTTTGACGGCGGCTCGATCTCCTGCGAGGTCGGCTTCCGGAAGAGACAATATACCTACGTTAGGTATCTATCAAGGGAGTGCGAACATGGATCCGCTCAGCGATGCGACCACCGGGCTGCTGCCGCACTTGTTCCAGCTGCGGACCCTGCTCAACCGCGGGCAGCTCTACGAGCAGGCCGTCCAGGACGCAGGAGTGGCACTGGACCGGCCCGCCATGACGATCCTGGTCATCCTGGACGCCGCCGAACGCCCGCTGCGGGTCGGCGAGATCGCCACCCGCATGCAGGTCGTCGGGCCCCACGTCACCCGCCACCTCAACAGCCTGGAGAAGCGGGCGATCATCAAGCGCGTTCCCGACCCCGAGGACCAAAGGGCCCGCCTGATCGCCCTGACGCCCTCCGGGCAGCGGATCGTCGACCGCTACACCACCGTCGTCGACAGCTGGTTCACCGCGGCGCTCGCCCAGTGGCCCGACCACGACCGCACCGAGCTCATCCGCCTGCTCACCCGCCTGACCGGCGACCTGACCACCCAGTTCGACGCCGTCGCCGCCGGCAGCACCCCGACCGAGGGCGAAGACTGACCAAGGGCACTGCGCCCGGCCCCACAGCTCGCTCGCCCGTCATCGCACCAGAGCGGAAACCCGCAGATCAGGCTGATGGCGCTGACCGAATGCGGCACCCACGGCCTGGTCGACGGAACCTTCGACGGGGTGGCGCGGGCCAGTGAACACGCACTCGCCCGCCAGCTCGTCGCCAGCCTTCAGCCGGACATGCTCCTGCTGGCCGACCGCGGCTTCAACGGCTACGAACTGTGGGGCCACGCCCGCTCGACGGGTGCCCACCTGACCTGGCGGATCAAGGGCAACCAGGTGTTCGTGCCCCTGCGGGTCCTACCCGACGGCTCGTTCATCTCGGTCATGCCGACCCCGAAGGAGACCGTCCGACACGGCCAGGCACGGGCTGCCGGCCGCACCCTGGCCCAGCTGCCCGAGGGACACACCGCGAGGATCATCCAGTACACCGTGACGGTCCACCGGACGGCTGGCCCGCCCCGCAGGGAGACGTTCCGGCTGGTCACTAGCCTGCTGGACCACACACGGGCTCCGGCCCGACACCTGGCGGCGATCTATCACCAGAGGTGGGAGATCGAGAACGGGTACGCCGAGCTCAAGAACCGCCTACGCGGAGCCGGATTCGTCCTGCGCTCGAAGTCTCCCGAGCTGGCGTGCCAGGAGGTCTACGCACTTCTGACCGTCTACCAGGCACTGTGCGTGCTGGAGTTGCACGCCGCACAGTGCGGCGGCATCGACCCCGATCGGATCTCCTTCACCGTGACGGTGCAGCTCGCCCGGCTGAAGGTCGTCGGCCAAGCGGCCGCAGACGCCATCACGCTGATGGCAGCGCGCAGTGAGGTCGTCCGCGAGCTCCTGGACGGCCTCCTCCCGACCAGACGCAACCGTCAGTGCGAGCGCGTGAAGAAGCCGCCCAAGAACACCTTCGAAACCAAGAAGCGAGACCGCCCACGCGCTCCCGGTCACGTCCAGTACACCCTCAAGGTGACCTGGCACCCGCCCCTACCTGCAGAAACGCCCTAACTCACCGGCATTGCAGCTCAGAAGGCACTTTCGCGTTCCCGCTCACGATCCGGACGTAACCCCAGATGAAACACGCAGGCTAACAGGTCCGATGCCCCCGACAGATCTGTCGGGGGCATCGGTTTGCCGGCGGTCACCGCAGGGTCCTGGCCGCCATGACGGCCAGGGTGACGAGCGCGGTGATGACGCTGCCAGCGCACCTACAACCAGCGCGGCGAGGTCCTCGACGTCGGCGAGACCTTCTCGGACGTGGACCACACGGCCGGCTCGAAGCGGTGGAGCGGCTGCGCCCGCTGGTGCCGGAGGGTGTGACGCCGGCGCAGTCCGCGCTGCGCCGGATCGCCGTCCAGGAGACGTTGAGCGTCGTCATCCCGGGCGTGCGCAACGCCAGTCAGGCGCACGCGAACGCCGCCACGGGCGCGCCGACGCCGCTGGACCAGAACACACGCAGGGCCGTGCAGGAAATCTACGACGAACTGATCCGTCCGCAGGTCCACCACTGCTGGTGATCTGCATCAGGCATGCGACGGCCCCGAGGCCGAGGCAGGCGCCGGGCCGCCGCATGGGAGCGGTCAGGCGGCCGGCGCCGGGGCGGGTGCCGCCGAGGTCGCCCGGCTCGGGGCGGGAGCCGCGTCGGGCCGGGCGGTCGCCGCGGGTGCCGCGGGTGCCGCGGGTGCCGCGGCGTTCGCCGCAGGTGCCGCCGCGTTCACCGGGGTCGAGGAGGCGGCCGGCCGCATCATCAACTCGGCGCTCTGCCGCGCCTGTTCCATCTGTGGGGTGACGGCCGCCGCAGCGGGCTGCTCCAGGGCCGGGTTGCCCCGGGCCCGTGCGGGCGCGGCGGATTCCGGCCGGGCACCCAGTACGTAGCTGGCGGCCTCGTCGAGGCTGACCGTGCGCTGCAGGTGGGTGGCCAACCTGCCGGCCTCCCGCCCGAGGGAGGCGACGTCGTTCCAGCTGAGCGTGAGGACGACGCGGAGTTCGGCATTCCCGTCCGGCAGAGCGCGGAGGGGCGATATGGGCAGATCGTTCACGGGACCATCCTGGGTTCGGTGCGGACGACGGACGACCGGTGCGGCCTCGCGTTCATAGGGAAGAGGGGCATTTCGGCGAGCCATCGCGCCACTTTGCACACCTTTTACCTTTGGGTGGCCCGAACGCGGTCGTGCCCGGAGACTCACGGGAGCCCTCTGCCGGGAGAACCCGCACACGCGGCCGGGCGCCGAACTCGGCCCACTCCGCGCAACGCTGATGATTCGGCCAGGGACGGCGCCGTGGCCCTCGGCCCGGCCCGCCGCGGGCGGTACCGGAGCAGGCACAAGACGCAGTACGGGGCCACTGCCCCGGTGCACCGACGCCGCCCCCGGCGGTTGCGGGGCCGGGCCCGCTGGCGCTCCCCGACATTGATCAACTCGGTGTCCTACAGGCGGGCCACCTGGTCCTCGGGCCAGGCACGGCGCTCGACGATCTGCTCGTCACCGGTGCCGGGAAACAGCTCCCGGCGCTCAGCATCGACCTGGCCGGAGTAGGCGACGAGGGCGGCGCGAGCAGCGCCCAGGGCGCGCTGAAGGTCGATCAGGTCGTCGCGAACGTCGAGAGCGTCGGGCATGGCAGTGATCCTTCAGGCCGGAGGTCGGTATCGCATGGTCGGCGCGCCGGATCCACTCACAGCACCACGGCCGTCGGCAGAGACCCGGCGGGCGCGTCCTGGATCGGCGTAGCCACCTGCCCGTGGGCGTCGGGGAGCAGCAGGTCGAGGGTGCTGCACACCGGCACCTTCACGGTCGGCAGGGTGCAGGCCACCGGGATCGACGTCACCGGCAGCGCTCCGGTGGGTGTGAGCGTCTGCAAGGGCGACACCGGCGGCCCGGCCGTCCGCGAGAGCGGCGGCCACGCCGAGCTCGTCGCGGTCAGCAGCACGTCCTGGCAGAACGGCTGCCTCGGCTCCACCGAGACCGCCCACAACGGTGCGCGCAGCACCCGTGTGGACGATCTTGCGGGTTGGGTCCAGGAGGTCCGCTACCGCACCGTCGAGGTGAAGCCGGGTACCCATCTGTTCGCCATCGGCGCGGAGGGTTCCAGTCTGGCCGTGGTCTGGTCAGGCCGGCTGTGCCTCGGGGTCGCGGGTGCACAGGTGCGCGGTGGGGCAGGACAGGCAGCCACGGACGTCGACCAGGTCGGCGACGGCGTCGAACAGCTCCTGGGCACGCTCGACGGAGCCGACGCCTCGAACGTCGCGTACTCCTCGGCGGTGCAAGGATGAAACGCCCAGTCAGACGTGTGAGGCCACGCAACAGCCAGACGCGCCCTACCCACAAGCCCGGTCCTTCAGGGCCGGGTCACGTTGACGCCAGGGCTCTCCCGATGTCGGTCCGCCGCCGCCCGTGCTCGTGGAAGGGCGGTCCGGTCCACGACCTGGACCTGACGAGCCGGATGGTGCCGGACGGGCCGGGTCCCGCTACGAAGGCAGCCCGGCCGCTTCGGGACCGGTCGGCCTGGTGAGGAATTGCTGCCGCACCCTGTCGGTGACGACCCGCCGCAGTGTCGGCTGCACCACCTCGGAGATCGGTGTCGCATCCCACCTCATGTACGGCCACCACCGCTCGTGCGCGGCCAGCAGCATCCGCTCCCCGCCCGCGACGTCGCCCTCGACGGCGTACCAGCCGGCGAGCCACAGGCAGAGGTAGTACTGCTCCGGGAGCTCACCGAGCGACTCGACCAGCCCGCGGCCGCGGGCGAAGTCGTTGGTCTGGGCGATGGCCTCCCAGGCGACCCGCTTCTCGCGTGGCTCCAGCGCCGCGAACTCGCGGTCCAGCAGCCACTCGCCGATCACCCCCTCCCGAGGCACGAGCGGCCCGCCCCAGTCGTAGTGGCACGGCAGCAGCCACTCCACCGGCCAGAGGTCGAGCTGCTCGGCCAGCCAGAGCAGCCGGTCCCGCAGAATCCGGCCCTCCGGAATGTGGCCGGCGGCGGAGCGCAGCCGGGGTTGTGCGGGCGCGCCCGCATACAGCTGGGCGACCAGGAACGCCTCGTCGAACGGCATGTCCTGGTCACACAGGGTCCCGCCGCCGGGCCCCTGACGTTCGATCAGCAGCTCGGCGAGCTCGCCCGCCTCCGCGAACCGGTCCTCCCAGCAGAGGATCTGGATGGCCGCCGCTCCGGCTTCCCATGCCGAGTCGGGTCGTGCGGCGGGATCGGTGGCCAGCGCGAGCAGTTCGGGGAGCACCTCTCGGTGTCCGCCGTGCCGCGCTCGGGAAGTCAGGCGTTCTGCAGATGTCACCCCACCACCCAACCACGGCGGGAATTCACTCGGGAGGCCTTAGCCGACCGGTGCTTCGGCAGTTCGCCGCCGGGGTCAGGCACGCGGCCGGTGATCAGGCGCTCCCGTGAGCCTCCCCACCGCCGCCCTCGCCCTCGGCAGCCAACCGCTCGATCTTCGGGGAGACCGCCGTCACCGCCCTGGTCACCGTCCTTCCACGCCGCCCGGCCTGCCTTACCGCCCCACCTTGGCTATGAGCGTCTTTCCCGGTGGCCTGCCCCACCGCAGTTGGGCGGCGGCTCGCTCTCCGGCGGTAGTGGCCGCGGTGGTGGGGGTCAGGGCGGTCGGGCCACGGGGAACCGGCTGGTGGTTGGGCACCTGAGCAGTTCCCCCTCCGGGGATTGGGCAGGCGGGTGGACACCCTTCACGTGGCGAGAGCCGCGCATCGCCTTGACCAGACCACTGTGGTGGTCGCCGATGACCAGCCGGACCCCGGTCAGGCCGCGCTCGCGCAGGGAGCCCAGGAACTCGGCCCAGAACACCTCGGTCTCGCTGTCACCGAGCACTTCCCGGCCGCCGTCCTCGGCAATGCCGGTGAGTTCCGGCAGGCCTACGCCGTCGGCGTCGGCCTGCTCACCCGCGAGGAGTGCGTCCGGCACGTCAAGCAGACCTGCACCGCCTGAGCCGCCTGAGCCGCCTGAGCCGCCCGAAGCCTGGCACTTCGGGTCGTACCGGCCCCGCACCGTGATCACCCATGGTGCGGGGCGGTCGTCCGTCGGCCGGACCGGAGTCCGGTCAGAAGTCCAGCACCTCGCGGTCGAGCGGATACTTCGCATGGTGGGTGCCCTCGTACGGTGAGGGCGTGATCGGCAGGACGCCGGTCGGCTGCAGGCCCAAGTTGTCGTCCCAGATCCGGGGTTCGACCTGTCCGAGGACGCGGAACTCCCGGAAGGTGAACGGCGGGCTGTCGGTCGGGAAGAACTCGGCCGTGGTCATCACCTGGAAGTGCAGGTGCGGCGTGGTGGAGTTGCCGCTGTTGCCGATCAGCCCGAGGACCTGGCCGGGTTCGACGCAGTCGCCCTCCCGGACGTTGAGCGAGCCGGGTTGCAGGTGGCCGTAGAGCAGGTAGCGGCCCGGCGCGACTTCCAGGGTGACGTGGTTGCCGACGGTGTCCTCGATCGGCGGGACGGGCGGTGTGACAGGCGGCGGGTTGTCCGGGAGTCCGTCCTGGACCTCCACCACTCTGCCGCCGGCCGCGGCCACGACCGGCTGACGGTAGCTCAGGTAGCTGGTGAGCTGTGCGGGGTCGCCTTCCCAGGCCTGCCCTTGCGCACCGACCCGGTACCAGTCGATCGCGAAACGCTGCGGCACGCTGAAGCGGCCGTTGATCGGGGCGAGGCCGCGCCGGTGGTGGGTGTTGCCGCAGCACGACTCGCTGGCGTACCAGGTGCCGGGGAGGACCGGCGGGCTCAGGTCCAACGGCGCAGTGCGGGCGGTCGCGGTGGTCTGCACCGTCTCCTCGAACGCGGAGGGGCCGGAGGCGGTCAGGATGGCACCCGAGAGCCGGTGTTCGAGGACCTCGGGCGCCGGCTGACCGCGGTCGAGGGCCAGGTCGAGCCAGATGATCCACTGCTGGGAGCCCTGGATGACGGTCGGAGTCGGCGCCGGGGGCGGCGGGGTGTACCCGTCCGCACCCGGCAGGGGGTCGCCCACCGGATTGGCGGCCTCGCCCAGTGCCTGCCCGCTCAGCGAGCCGATGACCTGGTGGGTGTGGGCGTCCCGGACGTCGACACGGTCGAGCCGTACTGGCGTACTGCTGGACAGTGCGCTCGTGGTGAGCAGTTCGTACGAGAGGTGCGTCCTGCCGTCCGTGGCGTCGAACGGCGTCGGTTCGGTCAGCACTGCCGCCGTCAACGGCGTGAACTGTGTGCCGGGCGCCAGATTGGCCGCGCCGGTCCCGTATCCGGGTCCCGCCGAGGCCACCAGCATGACGGCTGCGAGCACGGCAGTGGCGAGCCCGCGATGTAGAGGGTTGCGGCCAGTGCGGTTGCGAGGGTCGCGCTCTGCCATTGTGCTCTTTCATTCGTCGGGTCCGGGGCCGTGAAGGACGCCGGCACGCCCCGTGCCGAGGCGCAGGCCCATGTAACCCGGCGGCGCGCCGCTTCGGGCGGAGGCGCCGGAGTCAGGTGCCGAACTACACCCGCCCAGCCGCATCGCCCGCCGGCTCGCCTCGGGCCCGCGCGTGTCGGCGCTCTCTCAACCGTGGATCCGGCGTACACCAGCCGGCGGTGCTCCCAGTGCCACCACAGAGACCGGAGGAACCGGCCGAGCAGATCCGAGTTCGCGTGCGGCTCCTGCGGAGTCAGCATGCACACGGACCACAACGCATCCCGCAACATCGCCCACAAGGGCGCGGCTGCGTGGACTGCGGGGCGTGAGTCACGCGTCCCAGAGCCGGCCTGACGGCAGAGACGTCCTGCGTGAATGCGTAATGGTTCATGGATTGTGCCAGGCTTATGGTGCTTTCGCCCGTTGCTCGCTTCGCGAGGTTCGAGATCACCGCGAGGCGGATCATGCTCTCGGAGTGCTCGGGCTTGGTCTCGTAGTCGCGGGCGAGTCGCGGTGCAGCATGATCCAGCCGAAGCTGCGCTCGACGACCCGCCGTCGCGGGACGACCGAGAAGCCCTTGACCTGGGTGTTTCGCGGGACGACGTCGACGTCGACGCCCAGCTTTGCCCCGTGTTCGATCGCCTGGGTCCTGTAGCCGGTGTCGACCCAGGCCTTGGTGACCGTGGGATGGGTGGCGGCGAGCTGCGTGAGGAGCTGTTTGCCTGCCTCGTTGTCCGAGACGCTGGCCGCGGTGACCATGACGAGCAGGAGCAGGCCGAGGGTGTCAACGACGATGCTGCGCTTACGGCCGACGATCTTCTTGCCGGCGTCGATGCCCTGAGTGGCGGTCGGCACGCTGGGCGCGGTTTTGACACTCTGGGCGTCGATCACGCAGGCGGTCGGGTCGGGCGGGCGGCCCGCCTTCTCGCGCACCGAGCGGTGCAGCCGGATACCGAGCCTCTCGATCGTTCCGTCCGCGGTCCAGGCGCTGAAGTGGGAGAACACCGTGGTGTGGGGCGGGAAGTCGTGCGGCAAGTAGCGCCAGGCGATCCCGGTCCGGTTCACGTAGAGGGATCGCGTTCATGACCTCGCGAAGGTCGGCGTCTTTGCCGCCGAGGCCCAGCGAGGTCTTCTGCCGGTCGGTCCTCCAAGCGGTCAGAACGGCTTCAATCAAGGAGCCTTTTCAGAGTGGCCACCGATCGGGTGACGGCCGGGCAGTTGTGGACCGGGGAAGAACGGACAGGGCTCCCAGGCAGTGGAGTGAGGTATCTGACGTCTCAACTCTTCTGCCGGGGAGCCCTGGTGGTCACCTATCCTGCCGCACTGGACCTGCCGCACGCGCTCGTTGAGTGGGTCACCGTGCTCATCGTCACCCGGGAGGGTGACCGCCGGTGCAAGCTCCGCCCCTCGCAGCGGGCTCTGGTCGCACTGGTGTACCTGCGCAAGCACGACACCCTCGCCCAGATCGCCGCCGGCTTCCGGATAAGCGTCGGCACCGCCCACGCATACGTCCACCAGGTCACCGACCTCCTCGCCCGCCGCGTCCCCGGCCTGGCCCGGGCCCTGCGCGAGGCCGATCCGGAGAACGTCCTGGTCGACGGCACCCTCGCCGCGTGCGACCGCGTCGGCGACGGCCGCGCCGACTACAGCGGCAAGCACCGCCGCCACGGAGTGAACCTGCAGGTCGTAACCGGTCCCGAGGGCGACCTCCTGTGGGTCTCCCGGCCGCTGCCCGGCCGCACCCACGACCTGACCGCGGCCCGGCGGCACCAGATCGTCGCGACCTGCGGCCGGCTGCAGATCCCGGCGCTCGCGGACCTGGCCCACACCGGAGCCGGCCCAGACGTCGCCGTCCCGGTCCGGCGGCGGCCCAAGCGCGAGCTGACCGTGGAAGAAGAAGTCGCTGAACCCGGCCCACGCCCGGCTCCGGCGCCCGGTCGAACGTGGCGTCGCCACCGTCAAACGCCGGCGAATCATCCGACACGCCCGCGGTAGCCCCAGCTGGCTCGGTCAGCCAGCAAAGCCATCCTCACCCCGGAGAGGCAACGCTGAAACGGCTCACTCGCCCAGTGACGTGCGGCTGTCGACCACGCAGCCAGGCGCACCTCGGCCGGGCCGCTTGCGCCGAGCGCGCTCTTCCACAATCAGTGGCACGGTCCTAACGTTGGGTCATGAGCACGGTGCGGGTTGACCGTTCGAGTCCCGACGTGGTCGACGTGGTGCTTCGCGAGGGAGTCGGGCCGCTCGTGTTCGCCGCCAAGCGCTGGCCCGGGGAGGTGTTCGGGTCGCTCGTGGCCGGCGCCGTCTGCGGTATCCCGGTCTCTGTGGTCATGGCGCTGATCTTCAGTCTCGAGCCCGGCCGGCTCTGGGCTCTGGTCGGGATCGCCGCCTTGCTGGGACTCGTCGCCAACACGTTCGTGATCCTTTACGGGCCCTTTCGCGACGTGAACCGCTTGCGGTTCTCCCCCGCCGTCGCCCCGGACACCATGACCGTCGTCCGGGGCTCCCGCACGGACCGGCCGCGGCCGCTCACCGACGTCCGGCAGATCTGGATCGACCACTCCATCACCGAGTCGCACGAGGAGGATCGGAAGCCCGTCAACGCCAAGATCACCCTGTACGTGCTGCTGAAGAACGGCCACCTGATCCGGCCCACGTCCCTGCCCCGGTGGACGACCGACACCACGGCCCTGTGCCAGGAGCTGCAACAGATGCTCGCCCCCTCCGCCGTCCAGGTGGACCTGGTCGTCCGACGCCGGGTGCAGTACCCGTCGATGGGCGGTCACGGCGGCTCCACCGGCGGCGGCTCCTGAGACCCGTCCGGTCGGCTTCCCCCGTTACCTCGTGGGGACCGAAGCCGGTGTATCGCTACCCGTCACCCGGTCCAGCGAGACCTCGGAAGGACCGACGCGGCCCTCGTCATGGTCCGATGCGCTCTCCGGTCGGAGCAGCGGATCGGGCCGAGGGCCGCGTCGGTGTCCGGCGGACGCCCGGGTGGGTGACCGTGTACGGGGCTCCTTGGTCACCGCCGGGGTCCCATGGACAGGATCAGAGCATGTTCGTGTAGATGTTCCAGCCCCTGCCGAACTCCACCCGGGCGGCGAAGGTCGCGGTGCCGGCGTTGCCCGTCGAGGTGTACAGGTACATGTAGCCGTTCTTGGCGCGGGCGAGCACATCGCCCTTGCTGTCCCCGTCGATGTCACCCGGCACGACGAGCATGTCGTAGACGTCCCAGCCGGTGGCGATCTGTTCCCGGGCGGCGAACGGCGCGGTGGACGTCCCCGTGCCCTTGAAGAGGAACAGCCGGCCGGAGGTGTCCCGGGCGAGCAGGTCGGGCCGTCCGTCGCCGGAGTAGTCGCCCGCGCCGACCAGCGCGTTGTAGGCGTTCCAGCCACTGCTGACCTTGATGGGCGTGCCGAGCTTGGTGTCCACCGCCCCGTCGCCGGGGTGCAGCCACAGAACTCCGGCCGAGTCGCGGCTGAGCAGGTCGCCCTTGCCGTCGCCGGTGAGATCGCCGGGGCCGACCATCATGGTGTAGTTCCACGTCGAGCTGACCTTCTTGCCGCGGATGTACAGGTCGCTGCCGGTGTTCTCCACATAGCTGGCGTGGTGGTGGCTGTTGAGCGCGGTGGCGTACGTGTTGCGGGACCCCGGCTTCTCCTTGCCGACCCCGGTCGGCGGCGTCAGGTAGGCGCCGTTGGCCAGGGCGTAGTACTTGGCCAGGGTGCCGTCGGTCTGGGTCATGAGATTCTGGGCCTTGCCGTAGAGCTGCGTGGTGCCCGCACCGACGATGAACTTGTTGCGTTCGTAGCCGTTGCCGAAGTACGCCGGTGCGGCGAAGCGTCCGTCGCCGATCGACTTGAACCAGTACTCCACGCCGTCGCGGTCGCGGGCGAGCAGGTCGCTCAGGCCGTCGCCGTCGCCGTCGTCCGTGCCGCTGATCACGTTGTACGCGTTCCAGCCGGTGCCGACCTTGACGCGGGCCTTGAGCGGGGCGGTGGCGCTGCCGGCCCCCTTGTGGAACCACAGCTCGCCGGTCAGGGTGCGGGTGAGAACATCGCCGAGGCCGTCGCCGTCGACGTCGCTGGCGCCGACGATCTGGTCGTAGATCCCCCAGCCGGTGCCGACCTTGACCCGCGCGTTGAAGGGCTTGGTGACGGTGCCTGTCCCCGTGTAGAGCCACAGGTCACCGGCGAAGTCGCGGGCCAGCAGGTCGGGGTGGCGGTCTCCGGTGACGTCCCCGGTGGCGATGAGGCGGTTGTACTTCTGCCAGCCGCCGCCCGACCACAGGGGCGCCGACGTGGCGTTCAAGCCGGCCTCGTAGAGCGTCAGGACGCCGTCGAAGGAGAGGGAGAGCAGTTCCGGCTTGGTCGTGCCACCCACGTCGCCCACCGGCAGTAGGTCCTTGAACGAGGCGTCGTGGTCGGTCTTGGCGATCGTGTAGTCGCTCCAGGCCTGGATCGACGACAGGTAGACGGCCGTGGCCTGGTCGTACTGCATGACGATCATGTCACTGCGCCCGTCGCCGTCGACGTCGTGCCGCGGCTTGGCGGCGGCAGTCACCTGCTCGGACGGCCCGGACAGGGCGGGCATGACGACGGTCGGGTACCCGCCGACGCCCCGTGGCGCGGCGTCGGGGTCCGACACCGGTGCGGAGTCGGTCACGGACTGCGCGACGACGGAGTCGGGCGCGCGGTGCTGCGGGGCGGCCGTGCTCGGGGCGGTGGCAAGAGCGCCGACAGCCAGGGCAAGGATGCCCCCGGCGGCCAGGGCCCTCAGGCGTCCGCGGTACGGTGCGGTCAAGATCCCCCCTCAGGATCGAACGTGTGGACTCACCCGGGCGCCTCGTGCCCCACGACCGGGACACGCGTCGGCGCGTGAACGGTCCCCACTTCCTTCCCGCAGCGTACGGATCGATCCTGTGGATTCCTTGTGAAGCTGCTTCCCCTCCGCCACTCCGGCGATGCGCCGCGCCGCCGCCACCCGTGCCGGCGGCGCGGCGCGGTCGCACAGGAAGGCCTCGGCAACGTGTCAGCCGCTTCTCACGGTTCGAACCTCCGTGGGCGACTGTGCGGCTACGCTGCGGGAATGCCGTACGAGCTCAACGCCGTCATTGGAAGTTTGGACCTCCTCAGGAGCCGGACCGCCGGGATTCGGGAGGCGGTTGTCGCCCCGCTCCGACAGCGCATGGGGTTGGTGCCTGTCACCAGCCAGCTCCTGGAGGAGCCGGCTGGATTGCCTACCGGCCAGGACGGCGCCGCGCCTGGGATTCAACCGTGCACGGCACTGCCCCCAGCCTTCGAGCAGACTCTGAGCCACTGAGCCGTTTCAGCGTTTCAACGAGCGCGTGCGGCAGGTCCGGTGCGGCAGGATGGGTGACCACCAGGGCTCCCCGGCAGAAGAGTTGAGACGTCAGATACCTCACTCAACTGCCTGGGAGCCCTGTCCGTTCTGCCTCCCTCCACGACCGCCCGGCCGTCACCCGATCGATGGCCGCTCTGAAGAGGCTCAATCACACGCCCGGGGCAAACGAGTTGGAACTGGAGGCCAAGTTCGCAAGAGCCTCATCGAGGCGGTGGTGCCCCTCGCCTGCCATGCGGACGGGAAACGGGACCAGCCAGTGGTCCCCTCGACAAAGTTGAGTACTTGACGGGCGGCCTTGGTCCCGTGGTGATGGGGACCGAAATGGGTCTGCCACGCCTGGGAGGTCGCCCGGGCCAAGGCGGCGGCCTCCTCGTTGCGGCCACGGGCGGCCATGGCCGATGCAAGCAGCTGCTCGGCCTCCAGGGTCCGGTGATAGGCCGGTGAGAGGTACTGACGGCAGAGTGCGAGGCAGTGCTCGGCAGCACCCTGCGCCTGGGCCACCCTGCCCGCATGCAGCTGGGCCGCGGCGGCGACGAGCCGGATCGCGCTGCGGTCCCTGCCCGGGCGGTCCCTGCCGCAGGCTCTCGGCATGTGCTGTCTCGACAGCCGCGAGCGCCTCGCGGTGCCTGCCCTGACCGTTGAGCGCACGCGCCAGATTGACCTGCAGGACCGTGAGGAAGCCATCCTGCCCGCGGAGCTGCGCCTCGGTGATCGCCTCCCGCGCCCTGGCCTCGGCGTCCGTGTGGCGGCCCTGGAGGGCAAGGCTGAGTGCCGAAGTGTTCTTCGCCGCTTCCTGACCGAGACCGCCGACTGTCTTCCAGATCTTCCTGGACCAGCAGGCGATTCCCCGGTCGGAGTCCTGGCGCACCCTCGGCACCTGACCTCGACCATCAAGATCACCGACAAAGTCAAGCTGAGAACATCGTGCTCATACCTCAGGGCGCGAGAGACAGAAGTTGCCTGGCAGCTGGGGACGTTCGCGTGTCGGGCAGTACACCGTCTGCTTGCCGCAGCCGCGCCGCCTGGCCATTGGCCGCCAATCGCTGTGTCGTCAGCGCCCTGCTCGGCGCCGGCGCCCTCGGCATCCTCGCGGCCTTGGCCGGCTGGCACGTCTGACGCCACCCACCGCGCAGATGACCGCACCAGCCACGACGGTACGGAGGCTTGTGGAGAACGTGTCCCTCCCGGACCGCCAAAGGCCAGGTCCAGGTCCGGTTTGGACCGGCGAGAAGCGTGTTCGGGGGAGAGCAGCGCTTGGTGGTGGCCGTGGGCGCTGAGCCTGGTGCGGTGGGCGGCTGTCCGCGCGTCACGTGCCTCCGGTTCACTCCGAGGGGCGGTTTGGCTCAACGCTCTGGGCGACACGGCCGATGGCCATGATGGTGCGAGCCCGAACTGTCGTGCTCGCCAGCTCGAAAGGGGACACATGATGCTGCGAAGCAAGCGCGCGCTGGGGGCCGGTCTGATGGCGGCGGCGTTGACCATCGGGACGGGCTGGGCCGTGCAGGCCAGCGCGGACGACCTGAGCGCCGAATCCCAGCGGGCCGCCGGAACGGGTGCGGTCCGGGCCGTGGACGGCTACCAGCTGGTGACGCTTCCGAACGCCAACGTGGGGAACTTCCAGCGCCGCACGGTCACCTGCCCGTCCGGCAAGCGGGCCCTCGGCGGCGGTGCCGAGGCCCGGGGCAACGAGGCGGTCCTCGTCGGCTCTTTCCCGACCGATGACGGCCGGGGCTGGATCGGCATCGGCCGCCAGGCCGGTTACAGCAGCGTGGGCATCAGCGTGTACGTGATCTGCGCGAACGCCTGACCCTCCGTTCATCCGGTCCGGCCGGCGCCCGGCGCGGGACTCGGCCAGCGCCAGGGGCACCAAGGCCCAGGCCTCGGTGTGGGCGTCGGGCGCGTGGGCGTACGTCTGCTCCCGGGTGGCCATCCCGGTTCCTCCCACTGGGCCCGGGTGCGCCCCATCCTGGTGGCGTGGGCGGTTCCGGGCGGGGCGAACGCCGAAAGAGGAAACGCAACGGCGGCCGCGCGTGACTGTTCGCGTGGCCGCCGTCGTGCCCGGGACCGTTGGACAGACCGGTAGGTCTACCGGCACCGTAAGCAGCCTGCAGCCGGCAGGACAGCTCGCTGTTCGACAGGAACCCTATCCGGCCGCTCATGTGACCGTCAGCTGATCTGATCGTTGTTCTGGGCATGGGGCGGGGAAGGCGCGGCGATCTGTCGGACGCCGAGTAGGAGCGGCTGCGGCCGTTCCTCCCTGTGAGCAATGGGCGATGCGGGAGGTGGCGTGATCACCGTCAGGTGATCGACGGGATCCTGCACCGGGTACGGGCCGGGGTGCAGTGGCGCGACCTGCCGGAACGGATCGGGCCATGCTTCCTCGGCACCGTCACCGCCGCCGCCCTGGTCATCTGGCTTCCCACCTGATCACTTCACCAGGCTGCCGGCCGGGGTTGGTCACCATCGATCTCCTCTGGCCAATCAACGCGAGCGCAATCCGTCCGACTCAGGATCCCGGGGTCGGGTGCGTAGCCGTCCTTCGGCGGTCCGTACCACCAGGCCCGCCGAGTGTGTGGAAGGGGTATTTCCACCAGTCTGCCGTCGTGGATCATCCACAGACCGAAGCAGTCGTCCTCCTCGTCATGGATCAGCACCTGTACCGTCTCCGGACGAGGCCAGGGCAACGACTCCAGGTGCTTCAACAGTCCAGATCTCCAGCTCATGTGCTCGAACTCCGCACCCCAGCCGAAGCCCCAGTCACCGCCCGGGCGCATCTCGGCGAAGCAGCCCACCCAGGTACGAGTAGGGTCGGGCCGCGTCAGCGGCTCCATGACCTCGTTCGCGTCCTGTGCCAGCACGATGACCTCAGCGATTCTGCTCATGCCCCGAAGTATCGCCGCCGGTCATGGACCTGATGCAACTGGATTCAGCTGACGGTCAGCGCGATAATCGGACAGCACCCCGCCTGGTGCCAACTCTTGGCGATGATCGGCCGGACAGTTCCTGAGGCGGTGTGAGCGGGTGGAGGATCCGAAGTCCGTCCACAGGCCCAGCTCCCCCGCCAGCGCCGCGACGACTCGGCCTCCTCGCGCAGGACCTCCCACGCGGCTCCGGCCCAGTCCGCAGGCGCCAGGGTGCCGTCAGGACCGGTCGCCATGACCCGCTTGTGCCGGTAGACGAGAGCGCCCTCCGGGAACTGCACCAGCCGCGCCCCGGCCGCCTGCCGCATCAGCGCCCGGATCTCCTCACCGGCCACTACGGTGGGGCGCAGCCGGCGGGCTGACCGGGCGGGTGACCCGGCGCGCCGCACGCTGCACCCGTCCCCCCTTGTCCGCGGGCTGCTCGTCCTCCTTGGCCGCGACCCTTGTCCTGCCCGGATCGCCCCGGTTGCCGGCCGTGTCCTCCCGTGGGATCACCTGGCGTAGGGGCCGGTCAACTCCGCCTGGCCGGGGCGAGGACAAGTTCGGTCAGCTCCTCCGGCACCAGAGGGTTGTCGGGTCAGAGCAGCGCGTCGAACGGACCGGCTGAACGAGCCGGACTCGCCCTCAGCATTTCCCGGACGGCCATCAGAGGTCTTGGATGTGGGCCCGGTGCACGGTGGTGTGGGCGGCCTCCTCCGGGTGGCATGCAGGGCCGCTTCCTGAGTGGCCGGGTCGCCGAGGAAGTAGCCCTCGTACACCGCGACCCAGCCGTCGCCTCCGTCGAGGCCGCGTTCGACCCAGCCGACCTGGTGGCCTCGCCGAGGACCAGGAGGACGTCCGGCTGGACGCTCCATCCCGGCCAGCGCCCAGTTGTAGCCGAACACCGCCGGGTCGAGCGGGATGTGAATGTCCATGCTGCGGGGCAGGCCGCGCAGGCGCGGGTCGCGCGCCACCGTCACCGTCCGGGCCGAGGTCGGCGCCTGGGTGGTGCCGGCTGTCTGCTGGGCGAGGCGCCGGTCGACCAGGTCGCGCTGCCCCGGGCCGTCGGCCGGGGCCGGGGTTTGTCCCCAGGGGCGCCGCAGGGGCGGCTTCGGCGGTTTCAGCGGCTTGCCGAACGTGATGCTGGCCCCCACGCTGGCCCCCGACTTCGGTGCCCGAGTCACTACGGACCACTACCGTGCCGAGGACTGCGGCCTGGGTGCAGAGGAGTCGGCGGTCATCGACTGGAGTCTCGTGCTGAATGGTCCCTCAGGTGGACGGCATCCGCATCCCCCACGCTAGCGGCCGTCAACTGCCTCTACCTGCACCGGCGGCCTTGGCCAGCGGGTGTCTTGCCGCGGCGCCGGTTGGGTGCCCATGCCGCAGGCGGACACGGCCAGGCGGGTCAAGTCCGAGGCGTTGACATGTGTGCGGGGTGTCCGCACACTCATGGGCGACTTACTGCTGAATTGCAGTTCACCTGGCGAACTCTGGAACGGAAGCCTCCATGGGCAAAGTCGAGCGGTTGATACTGATCGAGGCCGTGTACGCGCGTCGGGGCCACGGACTCGGTGTGGCCTCGAAGAACTGCGGCGCGGACGGCGGTGGCCTCGGTAGTCCGAGGCAGTGACGATGGGCACCGCATCACAGGCGTCGGGCGCACTGCCGGCCGAGACGAGCAGCTTCGTCGGCAGGCGCCGAGAGGTGGCACAGGTCCGTCTGGCGCTGTCCCGCAGTCGGCTGGTCACCTTGACCGGCCCGGGCGGAATCGGCAAGACACGGCTCGCTCTGCACACGGCAGGCCAGGTCCGACGCGCGTTCCCCGCAGGAGTGCGCCTGGCGGCGCTGGCCCCCCTACACACCAGCACCTCCCCGACGCCCACCGTGGTCGCCGCGCTCGGCCTGTCCGGCTTTGCCACCTGCCCGGATGACACCGGCGCCCTCGACCCCGACGCCGTGGCCGCGCTGGCCGACAAGCTTGCCGGTAGGCGGATGCTGCTGGTCTTAGAAGCCGTTGTCTTTCCGATAGTGACGGGTGCGTTTCCGCTGGTCAGGCGTAGTGTCGGTGCCTCGGTGGCAGAGACGGGGTGTCGTGTCGTCTCTTCGGTGGAGGTGCCGGATGCCGTCGGTGATGGGGCTGTTGGAGGAGCGT
>NZ_JBITGZ010000047.1:0-40983 GCF_044457565.1 Kitasatospora sp. NPDC050543
GAGATCTTGTCCCAGTCCTGGCGGGCCGCGTATCGAAACGATGCCCGCATGAGGTGGACCACGCAGGTCTGGGTGATGGCCTGCGGCCAGACCGTCGAGATGGCGTCCGGCAGGCCCTTGAGGCCGTCGCATACGACCATGCACACGTCTTCGACGCCGCGGTTCTTGATCTCGGTCAGGACCTGGAGCCAGTACTTGGCGCCCTCGCCGCCGTCGCCGGCCCACAGTCCGAGGATGTCGCGGGTGCCATCCACGGTCACCGCGAGGGCGACGTAGATCGGCCGGTTGGCGACCTGCCCGTCGCGGACCTTCACGTGGATGCAGTCGATGAAGATCACCGGGTCGATCGCGTCGAGCGGGCGGTTCTGCCATTCGGCCATCCCGTCCATGACCTTGTCGGTGATGGTGGAGACGGTCGACTTGGACACGCTCGCCCCGTAAACCTCGGCTAGGTGCGCGGAGATGTCACCGTGCGTCAGTCCCCGGGCGGACAGTGACAGCACCATCTCGTCGACGCCGGTCAACCGCCGCTGGCGCTTCTTGACGATCTGCGGCTCGAAACTGCCCTCGCGGTCTCGGGGTACCTCGATCTCGACCGGCCCGATGTCGGTCAGCACGGTCTTGGCGCGGACGCCGTTGCGGCTGTTGCCGCTGCCCGCGCCGGCCCGGTCGTGCTTCTCGTAGCCGAGGTGGTCGGTGATCTCGCCCTCCAGGGCGGACTCCAGCACCCGCTTGGTCAGCTGCTGCAGCAGCCCTCCCTCGCCGGTCAACTGGAGCCCGCTCGCGCGGGCCCGGTCGACCAGCTGCCCGATCAACTGCTCGTCCAGCACGTCCGCCGACAGCTCAGTCGGCCGGACCTCTTCAACCGCCTCAACCGAGACGATCACGTCGCTCATCAGGTGCTCTTCCTTGATCGGGAGATACACCGGTCACCGTACAGACCCCCCCGTGGGATTCGGCAACGGGACGCACAAGTGCGACCAAGGCAGCTCGGGCGTGTGCCGCCCGCCGGTCAACAGCCAGGTCACAGCGCCTGACGTCGCTGTGGCCATCCGCTACAGCAGCCGTCCGGACGTCACCTGTCTGCCCATCGAGCAGGACCCGTCCCTGCGGTGGGGCCTGGTGTGGCGCACCGAGGCAGAGAACGACCTCATCCGCGGTCTCGCACACACCGTATGCAGCCTTGGCACGGCCCGTCTCTGAGCCGACCGGCCCGGGGCCGGTCGGCAGGAGCCGGGCACTCGGGGTGGGCACCGGACCCGGCGGCGGTGCGGCGGCGGCCGGACCCCTTGCCCGTACTGCGACGACGACGGCATCTGACTGCTCGCCATGCGCGGTCACCGCCACGATCGGGCGGATCTCGTCATCCGACAGCCGCTTGAGACTCCAGGATCATCCCGTTGCCCCATCGGCGCATACCTGGGTCAACTCCCTTCCTCTTCCTCACCGAGTGCCGCACCCCCACGCTCGACGTTCGCCCGACCACCGGACCGGCCGGGCCCGGCTGTGCTGATGGCCCTGAGCGGATCTTCGTGAAGGCCACCGTCCCGGCCCCGGGCCAGGGTACGAGCAGCTGTCACGGCCTGTCGTGGGTTCACCCCGTCCCGGGACCTGGTGCCCCTGGGCGTGGCTGGGCCGGGCGGGTGGGGTCACGGGGTGTAGCGGCGTGGCCGCAGGGGGTGGTGGCGGGTGGTGGCGGGAGGCTGGTGCCCCGGAGGCGGACAGAAGAGCGGGAGAGCGTATGAGTGGGCGCAGCAGTCGAGGTGTCCGCGCCCCCACGGCCGTGGGCGGGGACCGGGTGGCTGTTGATCCCGGTGTGCTGGGGACCGCGCTTGCCGTGGTGCTGGCGTTCTCGCTCGCGCAGGGTGCGTGGGAGTGGTTCTCCACCTATCTCGGTGTGACGCTTCTCGTGGTGGTCCTGTCCTTCGGCCGTGTGCCCGCGCCGGCGCCGGGTCGACGGGCTGCCTACGCGGGGGGCCTGACGGCGTACTCGCTGGTCGTGGGTCTGTGCGTGGCATTGGCGGTGGCTCCGGCGCTGCAGCGCTGGGACTGGCTGTTCCCGGCGCCCGGCGCCCGGCGCGCGTGCGTGGAGTCCGGCCGCTACGAGAGTCTGCGGACGCAGGCCGCTCTGGGAGAGCTCACCGGTCGTGACGGTGACGCGTTGGCGTACGCGCAGCGGGAGCAGAGCCGGCAGGCCGTCGACGACTGCCTGGCGGCGACGACGACGCGGTGGCTGCCGGTGTACGCGTTGGGGGCGGCTCTGCTGGTGGGCGCGGCTTCGTGGTCGTGGGCGCGGGCCCGGGCGCGCAGCACGGCGACGGGGCCCGTTTGACCGCGGTGGGCGGCGGCCGCGGCTGCGTGTGCGCCGGCCTCTGCCGGAGCGGCACCCGGTTGCCGGTGGGTGTTGGTTCTGCTGCGGGTGAGCGGTGGCCGAGCGGGATGACCGGCCACCCGTACAGACGGCCGCTGCGCGCAGACTGCCGCCGCCGGGTCGGGGCGGAGTCTGCGCGCATCGTTCGGTCCTGACCGCCCAGGTCCTGCGGTTGTCAGCCTGCCTCGCCGCCGTCTTCGGCCGGCAGGAGTTCGGCGATGATCTCGGTGCCGAGCGCGTAGGCCGGCACGCCCGCGGTGATCAGCGCGGTCTCGGCGACCCCGACGAGGTCGGCGATGCCGGCGCCGGCGTGGAGTGCGCCCTGGGCGTGGATCCGGGCGGGATGTGCCCGGCCGAGTGCCAGCAGCTGCCCGAAGTGGACCAGTTGCTGCACCCGTCCTCCCAGCGGACTGTCGGTCAGCACGATGTGCCGCAGTGCCGCGATCGCCTCCTCGGTGGGGAGCCGGCCGAAGTCCCGGGCCAGGCGCAGCCGGTCCTCCACGCCGCCCGGAACGGTTCCGAGCGTGGCGCGGTAGCGGTCCCGTACGGCCTCGGTACGTCGGGCGATGGTGTCGTCGGTCATGAGGCGACCCGCGCGATCGAGGCTCGCACCGCCTCCAGGGCGCCTTCGGGGAAGTCCACGGCCCCGCCGATCGCCGCCGCCGCGATCTCCGCCTCGGCGCTCTCCTCGATCGCCACCAAGAGGTGGGCGGTGGCCGCCGCATCCGGGCCGAACACCAGCAGCCCGTGGTTGGCCAGCAGGGCCGCGGCCGTCGTAGGCCGTCGTTCCAGGATGTCGGCGATGCCGCGGACCGAGACGTCCGATCCGCGAGGCCCCCAGGGGACCACCGGGACCTCCTCGGGCTGTCCGAAGCGCAGCATCGGCTCGGTCCGGCACGGCAGCGGCCGGTGGGCCACGGCGAAGGCCGTCGCGGCGGGCGAGTGGGTGTGGATGATCGCGCCCACCCGGGGGCGGGCGCGGTACACGGCGCTGTGCATGGCGATGATCTCGGTGCTGACGGACTGCAGTTCGCCCGCGAGGACCCGCCCGTCGAGACTGACGGTCGCCAGGTGCTCGGGCCGCAGCCCGCGGACGAAGCCCGGCGTCAGCAGGAACCGTTCGCCGTCGAGCCTGGCACTGAGGTTGGCGTGTCCGGAGTGGGACATCACCCCCGCCGTGAAGAGGCCCTCGGCGGCTTCGACGAGCTGGTGGGCCTGCTCGGTCACTACTTGTGCGTCTTTCATCCCGGCATCTCCGAAATCTGCTGCCAGCGGCCGCTCATCCGCCGCTGTGCTCGTGCCGACCACTCTTCAACTTGAACTAAGGTTCAAGTCAAACGCTGGGTCCGAACGAGGAGAAGGAGGAGGCGGCGCGTGCTCATGACGATCGGCCAGCTCGCCGAGACGACCAGGGTGCCCGCGTCGGCCATCCGGTTCTGGGAACGCCACGGCCTGTTGCCCACACCCGAACGCCACAGCGGGCAGCGGCGCTACCCACCGGAGGCCGCCGAGCGGATCGTGCTGCTGCGCAAGTGCCAGCAAGCCGGACTGACCCTGGCCGAGATCCGCGAGTTCCAGCAGGACCAGCCGCGTCGCAAGGCGATGATCCGCGCCAAGGTCGCCGAGATCGAACAGCGCATGATCGATCTCGACCACGCCCACCAGCTGCTCACCCATGCCCTCCAGTGCGGCGAGGAGGACATCGTCGGATGCCCGAAGTTCCGGGAGCAGATGACGGCGTGGCAGACACCGGACCAGGTGCCCTGAGGGCCGTGCTCGACCATCCCGGACCAGGGGGTAGGGCTACAGTCGATGACGCGGACGGCGTCGCGCCACGGGACCGCCGCCGTGGCGCGAAACCGGTTGGGATCACGACGCCGCCGACCACTAGGGTATGGGCCGGGCGGCTCCGCGATCATGTCGCCGGCGACCCACCCGGTCCATCACTGACTTCTCCGACGGGGCATCACCACCATGGCCATCAAGACCCGGATAGCCGCCGCCCTGCTGGGCGCCGGTCTCGCCGTCACGGCGGGCGTGCCCGCCGCCGGCGCCGACTCCGCGTTCCACCCGTACGGCGTGCCGAACGTCGTCGAGCTGGGGAACGCTGCCAGTCCTCACTGCCTGGAGATCGCCGACTGGCGCACCGACAACGGCGCCCCCACCCGGCAGTGGGACTGCACCGGCGGCTCCAACCAGCAGTGGTCCTGGACGCGCATCCCCGGCACCGGTTACGTCCTGCGCAACGTCCACAGCGGCAAGTGCCTGGAGATCGACGGCCGGCGTTACGACAGCGGCGCCCCCGGCCAGCAGTGGGACTGCTGGAACGGGAACAACCAGATCTGGTACCCGTTGGCACCGAACCACTGACCCCGGACGGACGGCCGACGGCCCTCACCACACGCGGCAGGGGGCCCACCGATCGCACGCACGGCGGCAGCCGCGGCACCCAACCCCACGACGGCCATTCCCCACAGCGCTGTCCAGGCCTGAACGGGCAGTTGGGCGGGGCTCGCGGGCGTTCCGGGCACGCGGACCGAGGAGCGGCGCGCTCACCCTCGTGTCGGCGGCCGAGCGGGCACGCGTTGGAGGGCCTGCCATCACCAGCCGGGGTAGCAGTCCCACCAGTGGGGGTCACGGGCCGGCCGGTACTCGCCGCCGCCGGGTGAGTCGACGTACTGCTGAAGCAGGTCACGAGCCAACGCGTCTACCACCCAGGCGAGTTCGAGTCGGCTCAGCAACCCGACCGGCAGCGCCTCGACACCGTGCGCGGCACCGAGCAGCGCACCGGCCGTACACGCCACCGAGCTGCCGTCGGGTGCTCCGGCGGCGAACTGCAGGGCGGCGCCCACGGTGTCGCGGCCGGGAAAGCGGGATACCGCGAAGAGGGCGCCGAGCAGTGCCGAGGAGGCCGTCGCATCCGGGGCGATCCAGGCGAGCTGCCCGGGGTCCGGACTGCCGCCGGGTGCCTTCAGCAGGTCGAGGACCGTGTCGGGGGTCGCCGAATGCGGCATGGGCAGGGTACGGATCACCGAATCGAACGGGTGGCCGGCGCCCGGTGCCGAGCTCACCCAGGCAGGAATCGGCTCACTCTCCGTCAGACAGTGAGCCACCAACCGGGCGGCGCCGACAGCGGCGTCCTGCGCGTCCGGAGCACCGTGGGTGAGCGCAGCCGTCTCCCGGACCGCCGCGGCGCAGGTGTCCGTACCGGAGAGAGCCCACAGGACTCCCAGTGGCAGGCCCCGGGTGACCGCGTGCGCGCCCCGGCTGCCGGTGACCGGATTCTCCGGCGTGCCCTGCTTCAGGCCGGCCAGTGCCGCGACGGTCGCCGGTGCGGAGCCTCGCCGCTCGGCCAGGGCCGGCACCTGCGCGATCCAGCCGTCCGGCCAGCGGCTGCCACCACCACGCGCCCAGCGCTCGGAGATCCGGTCGGGCTCGATTCCCTGCAGAACTGCCCAGCGACAGTACGCGTGCCACACCACGGACGCGGCGTGGCAGATGCCCCGGTGGTTCATTCGCACCGAGGCACGGATCGCCCCCTCCACCGTGAACGCAGCCAGTTGGGTACTGACGCCGGCCAGCAACGGCCCTTCGAGCGGCCACCGCCCCCGCACAACGCCTGCCGCGTCCCCGAGCGCCGACCCGAGCAGCAGTCCCCGTACCCGCGACTCGCTCACATCCGCCTTCTCCACCATCGCGCGCCCCCTGTTCGCACCCCACCCGCCACGTCGGTGACATCCCATCACATGAAGGCGGCCGGCACCCCGGCACCCGCATCCGGAGCACGTGGCTCTCGAAGACGGTGTTCGGATCGAGCAGCTGCGGCCCGCCCCGGAGGCCCCGCCACAGCAGCCGCACCAACTCACCGGTGGAAGCGGTGTACCCCTCCCCGTCCCCCGCCGACGCCTCCTCCCCTCCCCCGCCGCCTTCGAAGGCAGGTCACCGCGCCGGCGCGGTAGGTGGTGGGGGCGGTCGCTCATCCACCCGCACCGCTGGAGCTGCAGTAGGTCCTCGGATCCCGGAGGACTCCCCCGCGGTGGCCTCGTCAGCGGATTCCCGAGCCGGGGTTCGCGTCATCCCACTCCTGCCGGGCCCGGGCGATCGGGCCGCGATGCTCCAGCGACCAGTCGGCGAGGGCTTTGACCAGGTGGGTCAGGCTGTGGCCCATCGGCGTCAGGGCGTACTCGACCTGAGGGGGCACGGTCGGGTGGACGGTCCGGGTGAGCAGGCCGTCGCGTTCGAGTCGGCGCACGGTGAGCGTCAGCATCCGCTGGGAGATACCCGGGACCGCGCGCTGGAGCTGGCGGAAGCGGCGCATGCCCTGCGCCAGCTCGACGACGACCAGGACGGACCACTTGTCCCCGATCCGGTCGAGGACGTCACGGATGCCGCAGTCCTCGTGCTCTCCGCCGCAGCTGACGACGGGTCCGGTGGTTACCTCGGTGTGCCCTGCTGACACGGAAGTGCCTCCTTATGCCCTGCGGCGCGAAAGCGCAGGATGGTTACCGAAGAGAACCTACCCGTACAGGAGAGACCGTTGATCCTCGTCACCGGCGCCACCGGCGCCCTGGGCACCCTCATCGCCGAGCAGCTCGCCGACCGCGACGACGTCGTGCTCGGCACGCGCGAGCCCGGGCGGGTGCGCGGGCCGCTGCCCGTACGCCGCATCGACTTCGACGACCCGCGCACCCTCACCGACGGCTTCACCGACGTGGACGTCCTGCTGCTGATCTCCGCCGGCTACGGGGAGGACGACACCGTCATCACCCGCCATGGCGCCGCCATCGACGCGGCCGAGAAGACGGGCGTGGGCCACATCGTCTACACCAGCCTGACCGCGGACGGCGACCACCTGCCCTACGCTCTCCCGCACCGCTGGACCGAACGCCGCCTGCGCTCCGGTGCGGCGAACTGGACGATCCTGCGCAACGGCCTCTACGCGGAACTCCTGGGGCAGCTCGCGGCACCGGGCCCGGACGGCAGGCTGACCGCCCCGCTCGGCGACGGGCGCCTGGCGGCCGTCGCCCGCGCAGACCTCGCGGAGGCCGCCGCCACCGTCGCCCTCGACCCGGCCGCCCACGCGGGACGGAGCTACGAGCTCGTCGGCGAGCGGGCCATCGGCGGTGCCGACCTCGCCCGGGCCCACGGCCCGGCCGCCAGCTACGAACCCGAGACCCTCGCCCGGACCCGCGCGCGCCTCGACGCCTCCGGAGCCGAGCCCTTCCAGGTACCGATGCTGCTCGGCACCTACTCGACGATCGCCGCCGGCTTCATGGACCGTACCGGCGGCGAACTGCGTCAGCTGCTCGGAAGGACACCCCGCCCCGCGCTCGACGTCATCGCGGGCCAGGCCGGATAGCAGCGGCGGTGACCCGCAGTGCGCCCAGCGGGCAGGGCCGGCGCCCGCGCGGCAGCGCTCGCGCCCGCCCCGGCGATGTGGCACGATCGCGCGGGTGACCAGCAGACCCACCACGGCGGAGCACCTGCGCAACCTCGCGCGGCTGCGGCGCGTCCGGGACCGGATCGACCGGGAGTACGCGCAGCCGCTGGACGTCGAGGCGCTCGCGCGCGGTGCGCACATGTCGGCCGGGCACCTCAGCCGCGAGTTCCGGCTCGCCTACGGCGAATCGCCGTACGGCTACCTCATGACCCGGCGCATCGAGCGGGCGATGGCGCTGCTGCGCCGTGGCGACCTCAGCGTCACCGAGGTCTGCTTCGCGGTCGGCTGCTCGTCGCTGGGCACGTTCAGCACCCGCTTCACCGAACTGGTCGGTATGCCGCCCAGCGCCTACCGGCGCGAGGCCGCGCGCGCGACGGCGGGGATGCCGTCGTGCGTCGCGAAACAGGTGACCAGACCGGTCAGGAATCGAGAAGCGCGGTCATCGGGCCGCACCTAGTGTGACGGTCATGGACATCACGATTCACTCGGCCTTCCTCCCGCACGACGACCCGGAGGCCTCGCTGGCCTTCTATCGCGACACCCTCGGCTTCGAGGTCCGCAACGACGTCGGATACGGCGGGATGCGCTGGATCACGGTCGGCCCCGCCGACCAGCCCGGCACGTCCATCGTCCTGTACCCGCCGGCGGCCGACCCCGGCGTCACCGAGGAGGAGCGCCGCACCATCGCCGAGATGATGGCCAAGGGAACCTACGGCATCATCACCCTCGCCACCGCCGACCTCGACGGCACCTTCGCCCGGCTGAAGGCCGGCGCCGCCGAGGTCGTCCAGGAGCCGACCGAACAGCCGTACGGGATCCGCGACTGCGCCTTCCGCGATCCCGCGGGCAACATGATCCGCATCAACGAGCTCCGCTGAGCCAGCCGGCGCGGCCCCGTCCGACAGATGGAGAGACGATGAGCAAGGCCACGAGGACGGACGCGCAGTCGCCTGCGCCGCACGTCGCCGACAGCCACGAGTTGATCCGCGTGCACGGCGCGCGCGTGAACAACCTCAAGGACGTCAGCGTCGAGCTCCCGAAGCGCCGGTTGACGGTGTTCACCGGCGTCTCCGGCTCGGGCAAGAGCTCGCTGGTGTTCGACACGATCGCCGCGGAGTCGCAGCGGCTGATCAACGAGACCTACAGCGCCTTCGTGCAGGGCTTCATGCCGACGCTGGCGCGGCCCGAGGTCGACGTCCTCGAAGGGCTGACCACCGCGATCATCGTCGACCAGCAGCGGATGGGTGCCGACCCCCGCTCCACGGTCGGCACCGCCACCGACGCCAACGCGATGCTGCGCATCCTCTTCAGCCGGCTCGGGCGGCCGCACATCGGCCCGCCGAGCGCGTACGCCTTCAACGTCCCCTCGGTCCGGGCGAGCGGTGCGATCACCGTGGAGCGCGGTGCCAAGAAGGCGGTGAAGGCCACCTTCAACCGCACCGGCGGTATGTGTCCGCGCTGCGAAGGCCGGGGCGCCGTCTCCGACATCGACCTCACCCAGCTCTACGACGACTCCAAGTCGCTCGCCGAGGGCGCGTTCACCATCCCCGGCTGGAAGTCCGACAGCTTCTGGACCGTGCGGGTCTACGCCGAGTCGGGCCTCCTCGACCCGAACAAGCCGATCCGCGAGTTCACCAAGAAGGAGATGCAGGACTTCCTCTACCGGGAGCCGACCAAGGTGAAGGTCGAGGGTGTCAACCTCACCTACGAGGGGCTGATCCCCAAGCTCCAGAAGTCGATGCTCTCGAAGGACCGGGAGGCGATGCAGCCGCACATCCGGGCGTTCGTGGACCGGGCGGTCACCTTCACCACGTGCCCCGAGTGCGACGGCACCCGGCTCAGCGAGGGGGCCCGGTCGTCGAAGATCAAGCGGATCAGCATCGCCGACGCCTGCGCGATGCAGATCAGCGACCTGGCCGACTGGGTCGGCGGCCTCGACGAGCCGTCGGTGGCGCCGCTGCTCGCCACCCTGCGCCAGAGCCTCGACTCGTTCGTGGAGATCGGCCTCGGCTACCTCTCGCTCGACCGGCCGTCGGGGACGCTGTCGGGCGGCGAGGCGCAGCGCGTCAAGATGATCCGCCACCTCGGCTCCTCGCTCACCGACACCACCTACGTCTTCGACGAGCCCACCACGGGCCTGCACCCCCATGACATCCAGCGGATGAACGACCTGCTGCTGCGCCTGCGGGACAAGGGCAACACGGTGCTCGTCGTGGAGCACAAGCCGGAGACCATCGCGATCGCCGACCACATCGTCGACCTCGGCCCCGGCGCCGGTACGGCGGGCGGCACCGTCTGCTTCGAGGGCACCGTCGAGGGGCTGCGGGCGAGCGGCACCATCACCGGCCGCCATTTCGACGACCGGGCCACGCTCAAGGAGAAGGTGCGGACGCCCAGCGGCACGCTGGAGATCCGCGGGGCGACGGCGCACAATCTGCGCGACGTCGACGTCGACGTCCCGCTCGGGGTGCTCGTCGTCGTCACCGGCGTCGCCGGCTCCGGCAAGAGCTCGCTGGTGCACGGGTCGATCCCGGCCGGCGCGGGTGTGGTATCGGTCGGCCAGGGCGCGATCCGCGGCTCGCGGCGGAGCAACCCGGCGACGTACTCGGGGCTGCTCGACCCGATCCGCAAGGCGTTCGCGAAGGCCAACGGCGTGAAGCCGGCGCTGTTCAGTGCCAACTCCGAGGGCGCCTGCCCCACTTGCAACGGCGCCGGCGTCATCTACACCGACCTGGCGATGATGGCCGGCGTCGCCACCACCTGCGAGGACTGCGAGGGGAAGCGGTTCGAGGCATCGGTGCTGGACTACCACCTCGGCGGGCGCGACATCAGCGAGGTGCTCGCGATGTCGGTGACCGAGGCCGAGGAGTTCTTCGGCGCCGGTGAGGCGCGCACGCCCGCCGCGCACGCCGTCCTCGGCCGGCTCGCCGACGTCGGGCTCGGCTATCTCAGCCTCGGACAGCCGCTCACCACGCTGTCCGGCGGTGAGCGGCAGCGGCTCAAGCTGGCCACCCACATGGCGGAGAAGGGCGGCGTGTACGTCCTCGACGAGCCGACCGCCGGCCTCCACCTCGCCGACGTCGAGCAGCTGCTCGGCCTGCTCGACCGGCTCGTCGACGCCGGCAAGTCGGTCATCGTCGTCGAGCACCATCAGGCGGTCATGGCGCACGCCGACTGGATCATCGACCTCGGCCCCGGCGCCGGCCACAACGGCGGCCGGATCGTCTTCGAGGGCACACCCGCCGACCTGGTCGCCGCCCGCGCCACCCTCACCGGCGAGCACCTCGCGGCGTACGTCGGCGGCTGACCCGAGGCCCTCGCCCTCGCGGACACCGCGAGGCGAGGGCCCGAGCGCAAGGCCGGGGGCGGCGGCAGCTACGGCGTCGGCCCCGTCCCCGGGTACGTCACCCCGGCCACCCTCGTCCTGGCACTGGCCGCCGTGGCCCTGCCGGTCTCGACGGCTTACGCCACCGAGTACCGCACCCGGCGCCGGCCCGCGAACCGGCCGGGGGATCGGGCCCGGACCTGATGCGAGTCGTCCCGCGCCCTCGGCCAGATCGTCAGCGGCGATTGCGCGGGTGCTCCCGCGCGGTACGTTCGTTGCCCCGCCGGTAGTTCCCCGTCCAGCGGGCCATCACGCTTTGGGGGTCTCCGCCCTCGACCTCCGCGAGGAACGCCTCGGCACGGGCCCCACGCAGGGTGGCGGCGGTGCTCCGGTGGTGGGTCACTTCGACCGACCCGTCGGGGTACTGCTGGTAGGTGAATCCGGAGGGCGCGGGCAAGGCCGAAGGTCCTTTCGACGGTGAACGACGGGGCCGACCGTTCCACAGACAACCGGAACCGCGCAATCGAATTGAGCGGCCGGCCCCCGGAGGGCTTGGCTGCCGTCCCCTCCTGATCGCCGGCCAACAGTCCAGCAGCCAGCCGCAAACGCGAGCCGCTCCGGTGATCCGGCCGCTGGCGACCAGCCTCTGCCTGGTCTGCCTTCTCCGGCAACGGGTCTGATGCTCACTCAGCCCACAGCCCTAGGTCATCTGGTCGACCGTGATCGGGGCCGCAGACGGAGGCCGGCACCCGCGCCCGGACCGTACGGTGGCCGAATGACCGTTGATCTGGAGAAGTACTTCGCACGCATCGGATGGGACGGGGAGCCCACGCCCACCTCCACCACCCTTCGTTCCCTGCACCACGCGCACGTCCTCGGTCTCCCGTTCGAGAACATCGACGTGGTCGTCGGCTCGGTACCGTCACTGGACATCACCGACCTGCAGGCCAAACTCGTCGAAGGCTCCCGCGGCGGTTACTGCTTCGAGCACAACACGCTCTTCGCCGCCGTCCTGGACCAACTGGGTTTCGAGGTCACCCGCCTCACGGGCCGGGTCCGCGCCGGCGCACGCCCGGGGGAGGTCCGTCCGCGGACCCATATGGTGCTGGCCGTCCGGGTACCCGGCGAACCCGGTCGCAACCTCGCCGACGTCGGCTACGGATCCCTCGGCGCTCTGCTGGAGCCCCTCCCCATGATCCCCGACCAGGTCCGAGAGGGCGCCGGGCGCCACCACCGCCTCATGGTCGAAGCAGCGGAGGGGCCCGCACCCCGCTGGGTGCTCCAGGCGAGGACGGGCGACGACTGGGAGGACCAGAGCGCCTTCACCCTGGACCCGGTCCCCACCCCCGACATCGCGGTCGCCAACTGGTACGTGGCGACCCACCCGCGCTCGCCCTTCCGGCGGCCCTATGTCCAGCGCACCGACGCCACCGGTCACCTGCGGCTCGACGGCACGACGCTCACCCGTACCGAGGCCGCAGGCACGAGCTCGATCCGGCAGGTCGAAGGCGCCGATGAGCTCGGCGAGCTGCTGGAATCGGAGTTCGGGATCGCCCCACCCTCCGGCCTCAGGACGGCCCTGCGCACCCAGTCCGGGTGACCGCCGTGGCGATCACGAGGGTCTGATCACCAGTGCCGCTGACGGGATGAAGCCCGGTGGTCAACGGGGCAGGACCGTGATCCCGGGCATACGGGCGCCTGTCTCGGTGCGGGGCCGATGACGGCTGCCCGGCGCGAACACCACGTACGTGCCGGGCCCGTGGCGTTCGTGCCCTTCGACGACCTCGCCGCTCAACACTTCGCCCAGTCGTGCCGGGCGGGCGTCAGGTGCGGTCACGAAGCAGGTGCGCAGCAGGCCCGCCACGGCCGGGGACATGAGGAACGCGGAAATCCGCCTCATTGCTCCGGCCTCAGGCCTCGAAGCGCCAGATCTCCTCCATCAGGGACGTGTAGCCCTCGGTGTGGCGGACGCGGAAGGCGGACATCGGGAGGGTCTCGAACCCCCACGGGTCGTAGGGCCCGAGCGCGAGGCGGCCGAAGGCCTGCCAGTTGGTGAAGGCCGGTTCCTCGTCGTCCAGTTCTGCGTCATGCCCGGCCAGAGCGGCAGGCGTCAGGCCGAGCGCATCCAGGACGGCGTGGGGATCACCGGTCAGCTGCCGCAGTGTGCTGTCCCAGCCTTCGTAGTGCAGCATCACCCCTCCGGGCAGGTGGATGGTGTCCTCGGAGTGGTTCTCTCCCATGTCGACGCCGACCGATCCGACGATCCGAGCGTCGGGGTAGCGCTGGTGAAGGGCTTCGGTCTCCTCCAGCAGGGGGCACATGTTCCCGTTGTCGGCCAGCGCGGGATCGGAGATGGCGATGACGTTGCCCCAGCAACCGACCCGGATGACGTCAAGGTCGGCCCGCGTCGCCGGGAAGGAGGCCACGGAGTTGGTGAGGGGCAGTTCTTCGAGGACGCAGTCGACGGTGCCGAAGCTCTCGGCGAACCGACGGGCCCGGACCGGGTCGTGGGGAGCAAGGTCCGCGATCGTGGTGCGGGTGCTCGGGCCGGTGGACGTAGGGAAGGGGGGCTGGAGGATGGTGATGGTGTATTCGCCCCATCCGTTGACCTCACGGTCGGGCGGGCAGGTCCAGAAGCTCGTGTCCGTCATGGCCGTCACCGTAGTTGGGGGCACCGACATTTGCGCTCTGCGACGGCCGGCCACCACGTGGGGCGATCACTGCGGCGCGGACAGCGCCGTGAAGTAGCCGGACAGGGCCGTCGCGGTGGCGGCGAGTGGGAAGCGGGCTCCGAGCTGCCCATCCGGGCGGACGATGAATCCGGTCGCGCCGTCGGGGCGGTAGAGGCGGGCGAACTCCCCCGCGGCGTCGAGGTATCCGGGGACGGCCCGGGTGGTGGGAGCCGTCGGGGCGCGATCGCGGGCGAGGACGGCGATGGCCTGTAGGCCGTGGCGGGGCCCTGTGCCGTCGGACGTGCCCGGACTGCCGCCGGTCACCTCCGGCGCCCCGGCCATCCCAGCCGTCTCGGCGGCCTCGGCCAGGTCGGCGGTGTCGGCGGCGTAGAGGAGCAGCACGTGGGCCGGGCGACCGCGAAGGATGTCGAGCAGGCGCAGCGGGTAGGTGGCGATGGGGGTGGTCAGGCCTGTGCAGTCCGGGGCCCGGTCGCCGGGCTGGGGTGCCTCGGCCGGCCCGTACGGGTTGCGGGCGAGCGGGCCATCCCGGTAGCCGACGAGCAGTTGGGCTTCGCGGAGCATCATGGTCCGCGGGTCGTCGGGGTCGGCTTCGATGCCGTGGGTGGCGTGCCGGACGGTCCGGCCGACGACCTCCTCCCCGACCGGCCGGCGTTCGGCGTCGTAGCTGGTGAGCAGGGCGGGCCCGGCCTCCCCGCGAATGACGAGGGCGAGTTTCCAGGCCAGGTTGCAGGCGTCCTGGATGCCGGTGTTCATGCCCTGAGCACCGGTGGGCGGGTGGATGTGGGCGGCGTCGCCGGCGACGAAGACCCGGCCGTCGCCGTAGCGGTCGACGATCCGGTGGCTGATGCGGAAGACGGAGGACCAGCGCATGCGGGAGAGGGTGGCCGGCCTGGGGGCCAGTCGGTCGACGACGGCCTGGATGTGGGACAACTCCGCGGTGCGGCTGCCCTCCAGGCCGTGCGCGACACCGTCGCCCCGCGCGGGCGCCCCGTCGGCCGCCTGGGTGGAGAGCTCGGGCGGGACCAGCATCGACATGCGGTAGCGGCCTGCTCCGGGCAGCGGGATGCAGACCAGCACGTCGTCGGTGGAGCCGTCGCCGGTGTGGTGACTGGAGCGTACTCCGTACCCGGACGGCAGGTCCCAGTCCGCCTCGACGTCGGCGAGCATGTACTCCTCGGGGAAGGCCCCGCCCTCGAAGCCGAGTCCCAGCTGTTTGCGGACGATGCTGTGCGCGCCGTCGCAGCCGATCAGGTAGCGGGCACGGACCTCCTCGGCGGCGCCGGAGGCGGTCACCAGCCTGGCGGTGACGCCGTCCGCGTCCTGGGTGAACGACAGCAGCTCGGTACCGCGTTCGATGGTCGTGCCCAGGCCCGCGACGTACTCCTCCAGGAGGCGCTCGGTCTCGTACTGCGGGAGCGCGGCGAAGCCGTAGGGCACCTCGGGCGGCAGCGCGAGGTCGATCCGCGCCTGTTCCCTGCCGTTGGCGTAGATCAGCTGACCGCGCAGCGGGACGGCGGCCTCCAGCACGGCGCGGGCCAGGCCCATCCGGTCCCAGATCTCCAGGGTCCGTGGCTGGATGCCCACCGCCTTGGCGTACGGAAGGCGCGCCGGCAGCCGGTCGACGAGGCGGCAGCGCACCCCGTGGCGGCGAAGCTCGGCGGCCGCGCTCAGGCCGACCGGGCCGGCGCCGGCGATCAGTACGTCGGTTGTCCGGGTGTACGCCACAGGTGCCTCCCGGTCTCCGCTCCGTGGGCCCGTCCGGTCCCGTACTCCATGGTCGGCCGACGGGGCGAGGGCGGCGAGCCGGGCACCGGGGGCGGTGGTGGTCGGCGGTGGGGCGACGCGGCCCGCACGGCGGCCCGGCGTGATGCCGACCTGGCCGGCTTGGGCGACCGGAGCAGTGAGCCCGGATCTTCTCCTAGGCCGGCCTGTGCCCACAACAGCGAGCCGATCGGATGACGGTCACCAGGTCACCGGTCGACGGGTCTGCTGACGTGCTGATCCGGCGTTGTTCGAGGTCAACGGCGACAGCCGACCGGGACTGCGCATGGATACGGCCCTCGGAGCGGCTGCTCAAGCGAGGCGGGATACCTGGTAGTGGCTGATGTGCCAGCCCTCTGCCTCGTGCTTGACCAGCAGGCTGAGGTACACCGTGAGCGTCGGCCGGTCGGTGAACGAGAAGTCCACGCTCAGATAGCCGAGCACGAGGTCATCGGCCGGCTGCCGGGTTTCGAGAATCCGGTATTCGGCGGTCATCCCGAGCGGCTGGGAGTCGTAGTAGTCGGCGACGCCCTGCCGACCGACGGTGTACGGATGGAGGCCCTGGAAGATCGCGTCCTCGGTGAAGTAGGAGGCGGCACGCTCGGGCTCGTGTGCGTCGACGGCCGCCTTCCACTCGTCGAGGACGCCGCGGAGGATCCTCTCGTGGTCTGCTGTGCTGTCCATCGGCGTTCTCCTGGGTGATCGGCGCCGGCGCTCGGAGCCACCGGGCCGGGCCGGGGGTCACTGGGGGTCACTGGGGGTCACTGGGATGAGGCGAGAGCGGGGTGACCTCGTCGGTGCGCCAGACGCGCAGCGGCATCGAGGAGAGGATCTCCTCCAGCTGGCCGCCGTCGGCGGCGGCGAAGAGTCCGAGCGTGCGCCACTCCCCCGGCTTCAGCGGAGGGCGCCACAGGCGGAGCAGGTGCCCCTGTGTCGCGAGTTCACGCGCGCGTACGGCCTCGCGCGTGCGGACGTCCTCGATGGCCTGCTCCGTGGTCCCGTCCGGGACATGGGTGGTCATCGTGACCAGGAATTCCATGATCATCTCCTTCCCGGGCAGCCGGTCCGCGGCCGCCTCGCCGGCCTGCCATCCGGCCTGGACGCGGCGCCGGCCCGAAGCAGTTGCGGGATCCCTACCTTCAGCATCCGGGCTCGCTGCTCATCGGGGCGACCGGTCTCACCATGACGGACCGTGGTCGACGCCGGGAACCCGGCGCGACGTCCGGAGCCCACTGCGGACACCTGCGGCCCGCCGGCCGTACTGCTGGAGGCTCATCCGACCTCGCGACGGTCGCGCTCGGATCCCAGTATCCCCCGCGGCGGCGACACGGGCGGCTTCGGCCACATTCGGCTCCGCAGTGGGCCCGTTCCGAGACGGGCGCGCGAGCGTGGGCCCTGCGTGGCGAGCTCGCGAGCGGGCGCCGCCCCGAGAGGGTTCGGGCCACCCGAACGACCCGGAGGCATGATGTGACGATCAGTCACCATGGCATCCTGACCGGACCGGTGTACTCCTACAGGACAGCGGGGCCTTAGGATGCGGTCCGACATCTTTCGGCAGACGATCACGGGGGATTGTGATGGCGGGTCAGTGGCGGACGCTCGGCGAGGCGGGCGGCGTGGAGGCGTACGTGCACCGCCCGGAGGGCCGGGTGCGCGGTGCGGTGGTGGTCTGCTCGGAGCTGTACGGGGTGAACGCCTACGCCCGGGCCACCTGCGCGGAGTTGGCGCAGGCCGGGTACGTGGCGCTGGCGCCCGACTACTACTGGCGCAGCACACGGCGCACCGGGCTCGGCTACACGTCCGAGGAGCGCGAGAAGGGCCTGGCGCTGATGACCGCGCTGGATCGCGACGAACTGGTCGCGGACGCCGCGGACGCGCTGGCGTTCGCCCGCGGCGAGGCCGGCGGGCGGGGGGTGGCCTTCCTGGGGCTGAGCATGGGCGGGCACATCGCGGTGCGCGCGGCAACCGAGCTGCGCTTCGAGCTGGCTGCGGTCTTCTACCCGGGCTGGTTGCTCAACAGTGGCTTCCCGCTGGTCGGCCCGGTGCCGCCGCTGGAGGACAGCGAGCGGATCGCCGCCAACGGCGTCTTCCTGCTGGGCTTCAGGGGCGAGGAGGACCACATCATTCTCGCCGAGGAGTGGGAGCAGGCCGAGCAGCGCCTCACCGACGCCAAGATCCCCCACGAGTTGATCAGTTACCCGGGCGCCCGCCACGGCTTCGCCTGCGCCGACCGCCCGGCCGACTACGACCCGGCAGCCGGCGCGGACTCCTGGCGTCGCGTTCACGAGGCTCTGGCGGCCCACCTGTAGCACGCGTGCCGCTCCCACACCGGGGGCGCCGCCGCCCGCAAGCCGCACACGTCCGGCCTGGTCGCGCCGACAGGCCAGGCCGGCGGACTGGCGGTCATCCGCTGCCTCCCCAGCGGCGGCACGCGGCCCTACGGGCCGCTGGCGGGCCCGGTGATGTCGGCGGCTCCGTCGTCATCGAGCCCGCCGAGCCCGTCGAGCCGGTCCACGAGGATCATCGCCACATCGTCCTCCAGGCAGCCATGGGTGTGACGGAGCAAGCCCCGGTGCAGTCCTTCCAGG
This sequence comes from Kitasatospora sp. NPDC050543, assembly GCF_044457565.1. Classification (NCBI taxonomy): domain Bacteria; kingdom Bacillati; phylum Actinomycetota; class Actinomycetes; order Kitasatosporales; family Streptomycetaceae; genus Kitasatospora; species Kitasatospora sp. NPDC050543. The sequence continues at coordinate 18,179 of NZ_JBITGZ010000047.1, forward strand.
AACTCCTGCGGGGTGCGGGCGGGCAGCCCCTCCATCGCCTCGGGCAGCGCGAAGAAGTCGCTGTCGCGATTGCGGGCCTCGATCACGCCGTCGGTGTGCAGGAGCAGACGATCGCCGGGCAGGAAGGGATAGCTCTCCACCTTGCCGGCGGGACCGGTGAACAGGTCCTCCAGGCCGAGCGGCGGCAGTGGCGAGGTGGGCATCAGGGCCTGCGCCTTGCCGCGGCGCAGTACCTGGGGTGGCGGATGGCCGCGGTTGACCAGCTCGACCACCGGCCCGTCGGGCACCTGGGCCACGAGCACCGTGACGAACGACTCCGCCTGCTCGACGTCGTCGTCCTGGTCGATCCCCCGTGGCATGGCGCGCTCGCGTCGCAGCGCGGCAGCGCAGTGCTCCAGGACTCCCACCAGGTCGTCCTCGTAGTGCACGGCCTCCCGGAAGGCGCCCAGCACGGCCGCGGCCGAACGCACGGCAGGCAGCCCCTTGCCCCGGACGTCTCCTATGATCATCCGGACCCCGTACCGGGTCTGTACCGCCTCGTACAGATCACCGCCGATCTGGGCCCCGGCCTCTGCCGCGAGGTACATGCTGGCGGTCCGGAGCGGGCCCAGCCGGGCGGGTACCGGCCGCAGCAGGACCTTCTGTGCCGCCACGGCGATCCGGCGGACCTGGTCGAGTTCGCTCTGCCTGCGCGTATGCATGACGCTACTGGTCGTGATACTGGCTGCGGACACCAGGGCTATGGCCAGGAAGTTGGTGTAGACCTGCTGGCTGCCCCACGCCTGGTTGTAGGTGGCGGTGGTCACGCTGACGGCCAGTGCGACCACCGCTGCCGCCACCGTGCCCCGGGGGCCCATGGTGACCGCCGCCAGCGCCGGCGTCGCGGTCAGGAGAGGACCGGTGTACAGGAAGTGCGCGGGTGAGAGCTCAAGCGCCACCACGAGCAGTGCGATCGCGAACGGCACACACCGTGCGAGTGTGTACAGGAACCGGTGGTGACTGCCCGCTCCTGATCGAGGAGCCGAGCGCAGGAGCGACCGCATGCCTACAGCCTGACCCCTGGAAGCGGCGGAGTACCACTCCTCACGCCGTCACTCGCCATCATGTGATCACTCGCGCGGCCGCCCGTCGGAGCGAGCGTGTACGGCGGCGGGCGGCAAGCCGGCAGATAGACAGGCAGGGCAGGCGGGCGGGCAGGCAGGCAGGCAGGCAACGGCGGCTTCTCACTCCCCGACGTAGAGGAACTCCGGCCCGTAGGTCCTCCCACTGCCGTCGGGAAGCTCGAGTTGCACGAGCTTCCGCGCCTCCGTGCGCATCCCGCGCATATGGCCGATAGCGGTGAACAGCGAGTCCGGGTCACCCGTCCTCCAGGCTGCCTGCAGCGCCCGCAGCATGTCGCTGAAATGCAGGTTGAACGCGTCGAGCACCCGCTGGACCTCCGGCGTGGGCGCATTCGCCCCGCCGTTGGCCCACCCGCCCTCGGGCACCCTCCCCATGGGGAAGGCCGGGGGCAAGGGAACGTCGTCGCCCTTGAAATCCCAGACGACCGGGTTCTCCGACACCTTGATCAGCTTCTTGCCGCGGAACATCTCCCGGAACACGTAGAAGTGCGCCAGCTCTCCGGGCTTGCCGGGAAAGGGGTTCTCGGGTGAGGCGGAGGTGCCCTCGCCCTGCTCCTTGATGATCTCGATGGCGGCTCGGACCCGCTCGATGGTGTCGAGCGGAACGATCTCGTTGCCCTGGCCGTGGCCCACGAGGGAGAACTCGATCTGCCGGTCGCCGCTGATCAGATGCTGCTGCGTCTCGAACGCCTCCTCGATCGCGGTGTAGAAGGCCCCGATGGTGGCGGTGGTGTCGAACCGGGCGATCGGATGCTCCGGGCGTTCGATCTCGGAGAACATCTCGACCGAGTCCTTGCTCAGACCTTCGAGGAAGACGATGAGGTCGGGCCGCACGCCGCCCGGCAGCGCGTGCTCGTACTTCGGCACCACCTTGGGATCGGCGAGGACCGGCGTCCCTCCGATGGTGGTGAGCATGTTGCACACGAGTCCCATATGGGTCATCTCGTCGAAGATGATCTCTCGGATGTCCCTGGCGACCGCCTCGCCCGGCTCCTTGATCGACCAGAGGGCGCTCGCGTACGGACCGATGGTCGCGATCTCCACCATGATCGCCTGCTGCAGGGAGTTCTTCAGCCACTCCGCATCGCGGTCCGCGGGGAGGACTCCCATCAGCTCGACGATGGCCTTGCTCTGATAGTCGAGGACCTGGGTCATGCCACACCTCTCTCATCTGTACGCAGACAGAATGAAAACCGTATCCACGCAGCAGGCGGGCCAGGCGACGGGCACCCGAAGCTCGCCGACGGTTCACCCGATCGCGGGCAGCCGGCCCCCGGCACAGCTCACCGCACGGACACGCCACATATGTGACGCGCGCCACGGCGCTCCCGCTGGTACGTATAGGGAGAGCCGAACCGGAGGTGGAGCCATGGTGAGAAGTCGACGGGACATCAACTCCCTGAGCCCGAGCGAGCTGAGCGACTACATCCACGCGATCGACGTCCTGCGCGCCCGCTCGGCCGCCGATCCGGACGACGTGACCGGGTACGACTTCCAGGCAGCGCTGCACAACGACGGCTCCGTCGGCCCGTGCGAGCACGGCAGCGACCTGTTCCTACCGTGGCACCGCGCTCACCTGTACTACTTCGAGAGGCTGCTCCAGGCGGCGGACCCACCGAGAACGGCGAACGTCACCATCCCCTACTGGGACTGGCTCCACCCACAGGCGACGGGCAAGTTCCCCGCCGCGTTCTCGCAGCCCGGGCTGGACTCGGGCCGCAACGAAGACCCGTCGACGCCGCTGCCGGCGAACACCCTCGACATCGTGCTCCACGAGAGCAACCAGGCCGAGTTCGGCGGCTACGTGAAGGGCTCACCGATCGGGAACAAGGGCCGGCTGGAGCGGGGACCGCACGACTACATGCATCCCAACTTCATCGGCGGCCTGATGACGCACCCGACCACGGCCGCGACGGACCCGATCTACTTCAGCTTCCACTGCTTCATCGACCTGCTCTGGGCGGAATGGCAGCGGCGGCACGCGATGCCAGCCCCGACCTCTCCGCAGAGCAAGCTGCGCGGCTTCCTGACGCAGCCCAAGCACAAGGTGGCGGACTTCGCGCAGACGCTGGCACTGGACTACCGGTACGAGTACACCGATCAGCTCAACGCCGCGTTCGACGTACTCGCCCCGCCCACCCCGCTCCCCCTCCCGCCTCCGCTCCTGGAGACGATCCCGCTCATCCCGGTGTCCGGCGCCGACGTCGTGACGGAGCTGCGCGAGAAGGCGCAGGTGCAGTTCGGCATCGCGGCGGCCGCCTCGTACGCGGCACAGGGAAGGCGCGTGGGCCTGCGCCTGGAGGAGGTGAAGATCCCCCTGACGGGAAGCTATCTGCTGCGGGCCTTCTTCCATCCCGTCGACGTCCGGTTCCAGCGCGACGACGAGGAGTTCGCGAAGCGCTTCGACATCGGGTACCTGGCGATGTGGCAGGCCCACCCGCACAGCGAGGGCACCGGACACGACGGACACGGCAACGGCCACCCCGGGCACGGCCAGGGCCAGGGCCAGGGCCAGGGCCACGACGCCGGCCACGGTGACGAGCACCATCACGGCAACGGCAGCGGCCACCCCGGGCCCGGGACGGACACGCATGACCATCCGACCGTGGTCACCGCGCGCTTCGACGTGACGGCCGTGCTCGCCGCCACGGCCGAAGCCGAGGAGCACCTGCTGACGCTCCAGTACCTGCCCTCCCCCACACCGCTGGGCGAGCCTCAACAACCACCCGAGCTGATCGGGGAGATCACACTGAAGAACATCCTGATGGAGGTGTACGGCTAGCATGCGCACGCCCGTGTTCGAGCTCCATATCCGGCCGATGTTCCGCGCCACCGACAAGGCCCACATGGGATTCGCAGTCGACCTGTGGGACTACGACGACGTCGTCGCGAACGCCGACGGCATCCTGGCACGACTGCAGAGCGACATGCCGCCCAGCGAGACCGGCGGACCGTGGCCGGAGGAGTGGGTCACGCTCTTCCAGCGCTGGAAGGACGGCGCCCGCAAGCGCCTGGACCTCGGCACCGCCACCTTCGCCTTCCAGCAGGGCAGCACCAGGACCACCATCACCGCGACCGGCACCTTTCCGGCCGCCGGCGTGGAGGGCTGGTTGCAGCTGGAGAGCGAGACGGACACCTCGAAGACGTACGTCCTGTACTTCGAGGCCCCGGACACCCCCGTGGGCGGCACGCCCCAGGCCTTCACCCTGAAGGAGAGCTACCTCTCCACCGACACCCGGTCCGTCTTCGTCCACAGCAGCGCCGGCACCCAGCAACTGCACTGACGGCGTCGCCCGGGCCCTGGGCGTGGGTACCCCCGCCCGGGCACCCACGCCCGTCCTACTCCGCCCCGCCCCATTCCGCCCCGTCCCCCACGGCTCCGTCCCGCTCGGCGGGTTCCCGGGGCCGCGTCCGACGATGCGTCAGGCGGTCTGTTCCTGCTCCGCCTCCACCCGGGCGTTCCACTCGCGCTTGCCCGCCCGCCATGCCTCGTCGCTGTGGCCGAGCCGCCAGTAGCCCGAGATCGACAGCTGCTCGCGCGGCACGCCACGGTCCAGGCGCAGGTGGCGCCGCAGCTCCTTCACGAAGCCCGCCTCACCGTGCACGAAGGCCGACACCTCACCGGACGGGAACTCCAGCGCGCCCACCGCCTCGATGAGCGCCTCACCCACGGGGCGGTCGCCACGATGCAGCCAGCCGATGCCGACGCCGTCGGGCGTGACGATCTTCTGTTCCTCCCCCGGGCCCGGGACCTCGACGAAGGCGTGCACCACGGCACCCGCCGGCATGTGCTCCATTGCCGCGGCGATCGCGGGCAGCGCGCTCTCGTCCCCCACCAGCAGATGCCAGTCGGCGGCCGGGTCCGGGGTGTAGCCGCCGCCGGTGCCGGTGAAGCGCACCCTCTCCCCGGGCTGCGCCGTGGCCGCCCAGGGTCCCGCCACGCCCTCGTCGCCGTGCACCACGAAGTCGACGGTCAGCTCGCGCAGTTCCGGATCCCAGGCCCGCACCGTGTACGTCCGGGACACCGGCCACTGCTCACGCGGGAACTCCTCCCGGATCCGCGCCAGATCGAACGGCTCCGGATAGCTCACGCCCTCCGCCGCGAACAGCAGCTTGAAGTACTGATCGGTGAAAGCCGACCCCTCGAACGCGTCCAGCCCCTCACCCCCGAGAACGAGTCGCACCATGTGCGGCGTGATCCGCTCGACGCGCAGCACCCGCGCCTCACGTACCTGTGGTGTCCTTCGTGCCGGCTGATCTGCCATTGAGCCCCCTTGAATTGACATGCTTATGCCGACCCAAGCTAACACCTCCCGGGCCTGCCGAATTGAATGCCGGTGGGACCGCCACCAGCCCGATTGCGGCTCCAGTGCACGACGGGCCGGCGGAGCGGCGAGTTCCAGGGCACCCGGCGGCCGTGCGCGCCCGCGTCAGGGCGACGGCAAGCGCGCGGGCGCGGGCGCCGGCGCGAGCTGCTCGGCGAGGGTGGTGAGTACGGCGCCGAGCGGGAGCGAGACCTTGGCCGCCGCGTAGGGGTCCCCGCGCGTCTCGCCCTGGTTGACGATCGCGACCGGTCTGCCGGTGCGGTCGGCGTGGCGGACGAAGCGCAGGCCCGACATGACCGTCAGGGACGAGCCGAGGACGAGGAGTGTTCGCGCGGCGTCGACCAGGCCGTAACACTGCTGGACCCGGGGCTTGGGGACGCTCTCGCCGAAGAAGACCACGTCGGGTTTGAGGATCCCCCCGCATCCCTCGCACGGTGCGACGCGGAAGGCCTCCACCAGCGCGTCCGGGAGTCGGACGTCCCCGTCCGGGTTCAGCCGTACACCCGTGACCTCGTCCCGGAAGGACCCGTTCAGGGCGCGCAGCCGCTGGTCGAGGTCCGCGCGGCTGCTCGTACGCCGGCAGCCCAGACAGACCACCCGGTCGAGGCCGCCGTGCAGCTCCACGGCGCCGAGCGTGCCGGCGGCGCGGTGCAGCCCGTCCACGTTCTGGGTGATCACGGCCGAGACGTGGCCGGAGCGCCGCAGGGCCTCGACGGCCCGGTGGCCGGCATTGGGCTCGGCCCTAGCGATCGCCCGCCAGCCGACGTGACTGCGTGCCCAGTACCTTCGGCGGCCTTCCTCGCTCGCCGTGAACTCCTGGTACGTCATGGGCGTGTGGCGGCGCAGGCTGCCGGTGGCACCCCGGTAGTCGGGGATGCCCGACTCGGTGGAGAGACCGGCGCCACTCAGCACGGCGACCCCCCGCCCGGAAAGCAGGCGCCCGACCTCCTCCAGGCCGGCGCCCCGCGACGCCGGTCGGCGCTCCGGCCCGTCGTCGGGCATCGGATCTGCATGCATGCAAGCAGCATAGATCGGCACGGATCCGAACGGCGGCGCCGCTGTCCGGGGGGCCTACCGGTCTCGCCATGGCCGCCTCCGCCGTGGCCGTGGCCGTGCGGTGCCCGGCCCGCGACCGGTCGTACCGCGGCTGCGCCTCCCCCTGCCACGGCCCGGAGCGGAGTCCGAAGGACGATTTCGGGCAAGGGGCCGTCAGGTCAGATCGAGGATCAGCTTTCCGGTGTTCTCGCCGCGGAAGAGGAGCTGAAGGGTCTCGGGGAAGTCGTCCACCGTCCCCTTGACCACGTGCTCCTTGAGCTTGATGCGGCCGGTCGCGATCAAGCCGGCGATCTCGCGGGCGGCCTCCGCGAAGCGCGGCGCGTAGTCGAAGACCACGAACCCCTCCATCCGCGCGCGGCGCACCAGCAGGGACAGGTAGTTCGAGGGCCCCTGCACGGGCGTCTCGTTGTTGTACTGGCTGATGGCGCCGCAGACCACCACGCGGGCGTGCATCGCGAGCCGGGTCAGCGCGGCGTCGAGGATCTCGCCGCCGACGTTGTCGAAGTAGACGTCGATGCCGTCGGGCGCATGGGTGCGCAGCGCCTTCCTGACGTCCTCGGTGCGGTAGTCGATCGCCGCGTCGAAGCCGAGTTCGCCGGTCAACAGAGCGCACTTCTCGGCGCTTCCGGCGATGCCGATGACACGACACCCCTTGGCCTTGGCGATCTGGCCCGCGATGGTGCCGACGGCGCCGGCCGCTCCGGAGATCACGACCGTCTCGCCCTCCTTGACGGCTCCGACGTCCAGCAGCCCGAAGTAGGCCGTCATGCCGGACATGCCCAGCGCACCGAGGTGGGTGGCGAGCGGGGCGAGCGACGGGTCGATCCTCAGTGCGCCGCGGCCGTCGGAGACGACGTGCTCCTGGACGCCGAAGCTGCCGACCACGTGGTCGCCGGGCCGGAAGCCGGGGTGGTCCGACGCGGTGACCTCGATGACCGAACCGGCGCGCATGACCTCGCCGATGCCCACGGGCGGCAGGTACGAGGGGCGGTCGTCGAGCCACCCGCGCATCGCCGGGTCCAGCGAGATGAGTCGGGTCCGGCCCGCGAACATGCCTTCGCCGGGCGGCACGACCGCCTCCGTCACGTGCTCCCAGTCCTCCGGTTGGACGTTGCCCACCGGACGGCGGGCAAGGCGGATCTGGCGGTTCGTTCCCGGCATGACGTCTCCTGTGGCTGGCGTGTGCCGACCGGCGCTCGGACCGCCCGATCGGCCTGGACCCGACCCTCCGGCCGCCAGGTGATGACGTTCGAAGGGGTGGCCGGCTGGCTCCTGGAGAGTCTAAGCAAGCGCTTAGTCATCTGACCAGAGGCCCCCGGGTTCCGCACCGTCGAGCACATGCGGCGACCAGGCGGGCGCATGTGGCGACCAGGCGGGAGTGGGGGCACCCCGGCCGGAAATGCCTCGCCGATCGGGGTGAGCGGCGATATGCTCCCCGCGATGACGACTCACTCTGCTGGCAGATTGGGGGCTCCGTCCGCGCAAGGTGAGTGCTGATGCTCACTCAGATCGCCGATGGGGACTCCCGCCTTTCCTTGTGGCTGCGCGTACGTGAGTACGCCGTACCACCGTCCATGATCGAGACTGCGACCGACCGCCGTTGCGCCGGTGACTGGGCCGGGGCATGCGCCGCCGCAGGAATCGACGTCGATTTCAACCTGCGTTCCGTGGCGCGTGCCCATGGCCAGGAACTCGCCGCCCAGGTCCGGGCCGACCTGCGGCACCTGGCTCCCGACCTGTTGCGCTGGCACATGCCCAGGGTTGCCCCTGACGGCCTGCTGCGCCCGGGCCTGACCATCACCCTGGCCCGGTACGACGCCGCGGGGCGGGGCGGCGCGCGCCCGGTGCACCTGGTGGCCCGGACTCCACCGGCCTGGGCGGATGCCGGTCAGCGGATCAGCCTCGCGCTGTGGGACGAGTCCCGGAGCGAGGCCGACGTATTCCGTCCGACGTACCCCCATCCCCGGCCCAGCCGGCGGTTCCGCCTCGACCTGCACCGCCACCTGTGGGACGCCCGTAGGACCGATGAACTGCGGATTCGCTCCGGGGCCGAGCGGCCGCCCGGCGACGACCCTCCCGTGATCAACCCGGATCTGGCGGTGCTGCTGCCGCAGGGGCACGGCTGCGCCGTTGACCGGTGGGCTGCTGAGGCGGGGATTCTGGGTCGGTCAGCGACACCGAACTGGGCAGCGCGCTCCTGGAGGTCGCCGCGATCTCCCGCGCCGTGGGCGGCCGCCGTGACCTGGTCAGCGTGCTGCCGTGCGACGCCGCCGCCCGGGTCGTGCACCCGCTGTGCAGTGCCGAGGGCATCCCCCTGCTGGGCGGCGGCGGCACCGACCTGCGCACGGGCTTCGCCAGGGCCCTGCGCGCCCAGCCCCGACCGGACGTCATCGTGGTCCTGACCGACGGTCAGACGCCGTGGCCGACCACGCGACCACCGTGCCGGACGGTGGTGGGTCTGTTCCCTCGGCCGCGGCGATCCCGGTCATGGGACGAGGACGATCCCGACTACGCGCCCGACTCACCACCCGTATGGGCCCGCGTGGTTGACATCGGTTCGGCTTGACCGGGGGACCCCGGCGCCGGGCGCGTCGAGCGCCTCACCTGTCGCCGATGACGCGGTGGACCGGTGCCAGGGAGACCGGCAGGTCGTCGCTCACGTCGACGGTGGTCAGATAGGTGACCCTGGAGCGCCGCCCATCGCCCGGGGCGACGAACTCGACGGTGACGTCCTGGCAGTCCGAGCCCGGCCGGCAGTGCGGGCTTCGGGAGACACGGATCGCGTCCAGCGCGTAGAGCAGGTCGTCAGCGCCGGGGACGTGTTCGGCGGAGAGCAGGCCCTGGCTGATCTGGCCGGCCGACAGGAACGGGTTGGCTCCCGCGTAGTTCAGGGCCCGGTGTGCTGCGCTCTGGCCGAGGTTGCGGAACTGGTGGTAGACCTTGTCGAGAAATGCGCGGACGGTCTCGCGCAGCAGCGCCTCGTCGAACGACCGGAGCCCGCGCCGGTCGGTGTCGGCCCGCACTTCCCGGAGTACGGAGCTGATCAGGTCGGCCTCACTCCAGGTGTGGAGGCCCCGGCTCGTCACCTCGACGACCGGAACGACCTGGCCGGAGAACAGCCGGGCCGTGCGGTCGGTCAGCCGGCCGGGCACCGCGACCCGGGAGATGAACCCGGGGTCGTTGTCCGGCCGGGCCTGGCCGACGATCGCGTCGCGGAAGGTCCGGTGGACCGTCGACACCGGAGGCGCGGCGAGTCTGAGGAGCACCTGCACCAGTTCGTCGGGCCGGCCCACGAGCTGCTCCAGCTGGTCCGGGCCCAGTCCGGGGTCGAAGATCCGCGTGCTCCAGTCCATGCCGGCTGCGCTCTCGGCCTCCAGCGCGTAGACCGGGGTGCTGTCCATGCTGAGTGTCCAGGTCAGCTTGTCGGACGCCCACGGGTTGCGCACGAGGAAGTCGTACAGCTGCTCCGGGTCGCAGGGGTCCGCCAGTGCCCCGCTCTGCATCCCGTCCGCGGTGGGGAGGGCCGGCACGGGGTCCATCGCCTGGCGGAAGCCGTCCTGGCGGGCCTCGGTCGGGAAGTCCGTTCCGATCGTCCCGACCGCGTAGACGAGGGGGCGCTCGCCATTGCTCCGCCACCCGCCCTGGCCGCCGGTGGCGGGCGCCGGCCGGGCGGCACCCTGCTCGCGGGAGCGTGCGGCGGCCACCGGATCCCCGGATGGCAGGTGGGCGGCGCCGGCGGATTCCACGCCCGTGGTGTCGCCTTCATCGTGTGCGGTGACTGCGGGCCGGTTCTCGGCGTCCATGGTGCCGACTCCCTCGGGCTACTTGTTCGGGTCGCGATGGCGGGTCACGAGCGACGCTGCAACGTCATGGGGCAGCCACAGAAGCCGGCAGGACCGGTCGGGCCTCCATACCTCCACCCTCGTCCATGTGCCGTGCTGCTTGCGACCGGTACGCGGACTCCCCGCCGACACGATGCGCACGGTCGCCGCCGGCACCGAGCGTCCCCCGCCGCGATCGGTACGTACGGGCGAATCCACGCCCTGACTCCCCGCCCCGGATCAGGGAGCACCTGAAGCGCGCCGAGACGCGGCCGGTCTCCGATCGGACGGGACACCGTCTACCGTGGAGATGAGAGACCGGAACGGAGGTGCGCGGTGGCCGAGCCGACGATGACCTGTGACGGCTGTGGCCGCCCCACCGATGGCAACCCGTACGGCTGCTGCTCCTGGGCCTGCTACGCCCGGCCCCGCGACCCGGACGAGGACCTCACCGAGGTCACCGAGGCGGCCCCCGCGGCCTTCGCCTTCTTCACCGCGCCGCCCGCCGCCCGGAGCGCGGAAGCACCGAAGGAGCGCCCGGCCCCGGGCACGGAGCGGCGATGGACTGGGCTGCGTGCCCCTCACCGGTCGAAATGGCACTGGCCGGGGCCTTGGCGGACCTTCCGGCCCGGACGGGCCTGAGCCCGGAACCCGAGCCGGGTTCCGGGCTGTCCTGCACACCCTGGAGAAGGCTTCCCGGGCGACCGGAGGCGTCAGGCGGTGTCGATGTCGGTGTCGATGTCGGCCATGCCGTGCAGCACCAGGCCGGCTGTCCGGGCGTCCTCAAGGCTCCGCGTGAACACGTCGATCCGCGTGTGCGGCGGGAGATCCATCAGGCCTGGCGGCCACGTCCCCGGCGGCACCACGATCACCACCACGCCGGCCCGGCCTTCGGCCGCCGACAGCCAGGTGGGCGACACTTCGACCAGCGAGGCCGGCTCCCACACCTCGCGGCCACCCACCAGCACCAGCCGCGTCAGACGGTGACCGCGCACCTCCACCACCGCGGTGGTGGCCGGAGGCTCTCCGGCGGCCAGCGTGAAACCGCTGCTCATCGTGCCCTCCACCAGCCAGCTGTGCAGCTCGGGGCCGACCTCGACAATCGCCTCCGCGTACGGCGGGCCGGACGCGACCTCGCGCACCGACAGCGCCCACACCATCGGCGCCTGCTCCGCGCCGCCACCCGTCTCGTCCGCCATGCCCTACCAACGAACCACGGGCCTCGGCAGCACGCCCGACGCCCCACCCCGCGCCCCCGACGGGGACGCCGGCACCTTCCCGCGGCCATCGCGGCCGCCGCCCGTGCCAGGGGCGGGATGCTCAGAGTGACAGGACGGGCCGGGCGGAGAAGTCCTCACAGAGGCCCGCTCCGTCCGGGCCGTACACGAACTCGGCCATGAACGGGTTGCGATTGGCGGTGGCCAGGGGCAGCCACGCCAGCAGGTTGCCGTAGCCGCCGCAGACCGACTCCCCGCCGTCACCACCGTGGACCGCGGTGACGTCGCTGCTCAGCTCCGTGCGGTAGACGTCGTAGGCGATCCGCAATCCGAGAGCGCTCAGTTGGTGCTGCGGTCCGGCGCCGTCCTCGTAGGGCGTGCGGTCGAGCGGGCACTCGTTGCCCCACCGGAACAGGGTGGGAGCCCCGGCGCCGCAGGCGTACTCCCACTCGTCGGCGCTCGGCAGCCGAAGCCCGCGGGCCGCGAGCACGGCCGGCATGTCGCCCGGCAGCTCCGTCAGGTTCTCGTCCTCGACCGCCATGAGCACCGTGGCCAGGGTGACGGTCCGGCTTGGGCTGAGCAGCTCGGCGAGATGGGCCCGCAGGTCGGGCCCGTAGCCGAAGCCCTCGTCCAAGCTGTCCGCGTAGTCGGCGACCTGCGCGGGCGTCGGCTGCCAGGCGCCGAGGTCGAACCCCAGGGTCACCGTGCCACCGGGTATCAGTGCGAAGTCCTGCCCCTCGCGTTCGACGCGGACCCGGAGCAGCGGGCCGCCGAGGTGTTCGGTGGCCCCGACGAGGGTCACGCGGCCCCCGACCTGGCCCGCCGCCTGCTCGGCGATGCGGCGGGCGGCAGGCAGGTCGAGTGACCGCCACTGGTCGAGCGTGAGATCGGCGAGAGACATGTGCCGCAGTGTGGCACAAGCCTCTGACACAGACAGTTTCCGTGTTCGAGTTAGCCCAGGTGCGGGCACGTCGGTGACCTGGCTGCCGTCCGGAGCGTTGTGCCGACCATGACGACGACGGTTCTCGGGCGCACCCTCGGCCGGTCCCACTCCCGGACGGACGGCCATCGTGCCCAGGTGGTCCCGGCCGGCGTGCACTGGGAGCGTGCCTGATGGCATCCGCCCTGCCGCCCGGCTGGCTGCCCCCGGAGGAGTTCGTACCGACCTTGCCCCACGGCATCGCGTACGCGTCGTTCCTGTTCACCGACGCAGACGGGCGGGTACTGGCACTGCGCTCCGTGCTCGACGCGTCCGTACTCAACTTCCCGGGCGGCCTGCTCGATCCGGGCGAGGATCTCCTCGGTTGTGCCCGCCGGGAGACCGTCGAGGAGCTCGGCTTTCTCCCCGCCGACGCCCGTCGGGCGGTACCGCGGTTGCTGGTGCTGTCCTTCACCGCTCCCAGGCCGCCATGGCCGTGGAAGGTCGGCGCGGTCTTCGACGGTGGGGTCATCACCGACGAGGAGATCGGCCGGATCGTCCTGGACCCGACCGAGCACACCGGCTACGCGCTCCGGAACGTCGAGGAGTGGGCCGCCGTCGCCGACGAACGCCGGGCCCGGATCCTGTACGCCGCGATGGAGTCCCGCCGCACCGGCCGCGCGGTCTACCTCGCCCCCGACGACCTGCACGCCCCGACCGCAGACAGCTGACCGGAGGTCCTGGCTACCTGCCTACCGGGCGACGACCTGACGACCTGTCGTCCGCACCACCACGGGTCAGATCCGCGGGAGATCACGCCTTCTCGAACGCGGCCGCCCGGGCCCGAGGCCGGAGCCGGCGGCCGCTCGCAGCCGCGGGACGTCGCGCCCTCCCGTCCCGTTCCACCGTTCCGGGATCAGCTCTTTCCGCAGGTCAGACGGCATGGAACGTTCCGGCTTCCCGTCTCAGCGGCTGCGGCTGCGGCTGCGGCTGCGGCTGGCGATCGGGACGGCTTCCGGCCCAGGCTCTTGCCCAGACCCACCGGACCACACGTCACCACACCACACACAAGCGGGGATTGCCATGCGTACGTTCCGTAGCCGCACCAGCCGGAGCACCACCGTCCTGAGCGCGGCTGGCAGCGCCGCGCTCGCCCTGGCCCTGACCGCCTGCGGCGGCAACGGCACGGAGACGAAGTCCGCCGCCGCCCCGTCGGTCCGCTCCCGCCCCCAGCCCTTCAGCATCTGACGCTCGGGTACCACGCCCAGGCCGCCCAGCTGCGTGGTGCGCTCGACCGAGGGCGCTTCCATCACATGTACCCACCCTGCACGGCCACCTGAGCGCGGTTCAAGCGGCAGCGGGCCCTGGACCACCACGGCCGGCGGGCGGTGAGGCCGGCGGCCGGGCGCCGGATCCGCCTCGGACCCAGGCCGACGAGGGCGGGGTCCGTCCGCAGGTGTGTGCGCCTCCCCCACCCCGCCATCGGCTGCGCGCGGCGGCTGGTCGATCATGTTGATGTTCATGACCGGTCTTCCTCCGAGGGGTGTTCGCCGCCACGGGTGGGAAGTCCGGTCCATTGTCGTGTGCTGGAGCAGGTGGGGGTTTCGTGGGGTGGTCGAGTGCGTCGGCCGGTGTCGTGGCGCCGGCGGACCGGTTTGAGTGGTTCCGTGAGGTGCTCTCGGGTGACCTGATGCCTATCACGCTCAGCACGGAGCACACCGCCGACTTCTGTGCCGAGGTCACCAACCTGGAGCTCGGACCTGTGCAGGTGTCGACGTTCGCCTTCTCATCGGTACGGGGACGGCGCACTGCGGCGCACGTCCGGCGGGGCGATCCCGAGCAGTACCAGCTGGCGCTGGTGACGCGGGGTACCTTCCACACCTCACAGCTCGGCCAGGAGTCGCTGGTCACGGAAGGTCTGGTGCTGACGGACACCTCACGCCCGATGGAGAACATCACCCGGTGCGATGACGGGCAGGCGCAAACGGTCATGCTGCAGATCCCTCGATCCGCCCTGCGGCTGCGCTCGGACAGAGTGGACCGCCTCCTCTCGCAGCGCATCCCCGCGAGCACGGGAACAGCGGCGATCCTCGCCGGCTTCCTCGGCACGCTGCTCGACCACGGCCCGCGCTGCAAGCCCGCAGAACTGAGTCACCTGGGGCATGTGGCCGTTGACCTGGCCACCGCGTGCCTGGCCCAGCACCTCGGGGCCCTGGAGGAGGCGCCGGCCGAGGCCCGCGCCCAAGTCATGCTGCAACGGGTCACCGCCTTCATCGAGCACAACCTCGGCGACCCGGACCTGACGCCCCGAACCATCGCCGACTGGCACAACATCTCCCTGCGCGCCCTCTACGACCTCTTCCGCGACCAACCCACCAGCGTCGCCGCGTCCATCCGCCGAAGACGGCTCGAACGCTGCCACACCGACCTCGCACGCCGAGAGCTGCGCAACCAGTCCGTCCAGACGATCGCGGCCCGCTGGGGCTTCTCCAACGCCACCGCGTTCAGCCGCGCCTTCCGCGACGCCTACGGCATCACTCCCACCGAACACCGCGCGACCGCCCTCCCGCTCTGACTGGAGGAGTCGTCGAGAGGTCCCGCCCGTCCCGCCCGTCCCTCGCAGTGCCGCGCAGCGCAGCGGGGGCGGGGCGCGAAGATCCGCTGCACCCGCCGAGGCGGATAGGGTGCGGTGCAGGTGGCGCACTGCGGCCGCCGCCCGTCAGCACCGTCGAAGGGACCCTCGCCATGCCGACCGCACCCGCCACCGGACCCACTGCCGGGCGTTCGCTCGCACGGTTCGGCCTGGGCACCGCCGCGGTCGGACGGCCCGGCTACATCACGCTCGGGCGCGACCTCGACCTGCCGGCGGAGCGCACCGTGGAGGCCATGCGGGAGCGCACCCACACCCTGCTCGACGCCGCCCACGCGGCGGGGGTGCGGTACTTCGACACGGCCCGGTCGTACGGCCGCGCCGAGGAGTTCGTCGGAGAGTGGCTCGCAGCCCGGCCGGAGTCCGCGGCCGACGTGGTGGTGGGCAGCAAGTGGGGCTACACCTACACCGCCGACTGGCGGGCCTCCGGAGTGCCCGTGCACGAGGTCAAGGAGCACTCGGCGGCGGTGTTCGACCGTCAGATCAAGGAGACCAGGGCGCTGCTGGGCCGCAGTCCCCAGGTGTACCTGGTGCATTCGGTCACCCCGGACAGCGCGGCGCTGACCGACCCCGTGCTGCACGCGCGGCTGGGGGAGCTGGCCGCCGAGGGCGTCAGGGTCGGCCTGTCCACCAGCGGCCCGGCACAGGCCGAGACCGTCCGGGCGGCGCTGGAGGTGACGACGGAGGGCCGGCCGCTGTTCAGCGCCGTCCAGGCCACCTGGAACCTGCTGGAGCCGTCCGCCGGGCCGGCGCTGGCCGAGGCGCACGCGGCGGGTTGGCTGGTGGTGGTGAAGGAGGGCATGGCCAACGGCCGTCTCGCCGACCGCAACGCCACCGGCCCCGACACTGCCGCGCTGCGCGCACTCGCCACCCGCATGGCAGCCGGTACCGGCACTGGCGTCGGCCCGTCCTGCGACGCGCTCGCCCTGGCTGCGGCCGCCGCCCAGCCCTGGGCGGACATCGTGCTCTCCGGCGCGGCCACCCCCGCGCAGTTGGCCTCCAACCTCACCGCCCCCGGGCTCGACCTCGCCCCCACCGACCTGGCCGCGCTCACCCCGCTCGCCGAGCCCCCCGAGGCCTACTGGCGCACCCGCGCCGCACTGCCCTGGGCGTGAACCCCCACGACCGAAGCCCCGGACGCCTGGAACCGGACGGCAGGCGGTAGCCACTCGGGCCGGTGCTCCGGCTGAACCGAGCGGCTCCGGAGCGACTCGGCTCATACTGGCCATGCGCAGCGGGTGAGCGGGCAACTGTCCGGAAACCGGCGTTTGCGTCGGGCGGGATCGGCCGAGGATCGCGCCATGGCTGAGGACAACGCGGATCTGGCCGCCGAGACGGCGCGTAACTACTACAACACGGATGATGTCGACGGGTTCTACGCGCACGCCTGGGGCGGAGAGGACATCCACATGGGGGTGTACGCCGATGCGCGCGAAACGGTCGACCTGGCGTCCCGGCGGACGGTCGAGCGGCTGGCGGCGAAGGTGGCCGACGCGCTCGGCCCCGGTAGCACGATGCTGGACATGGGTGCCGGCTACGGAGGCGCGGCCCGCCGGCTGGCCGAACAGTACGGCTGTCACGTCATGGCCCTCAACATCAGCGAGGTGCAGAACCGTCGGCATCGCGAACTCAACTCCGAGCGCGGCCTCGACGACCTCATCGAGGTGGTGACCGGTTCCTTTCACGACGTTCCCGCACCCGACGGGACGTTCGACGTCGTCTGGTCCCAGGACGCGCTCTGCCACAGCGGCGACCGCCCCACCGCCCTGCGGGAGGCGATCCGGGTCCTCAAGCCCGGCGGCCACCTGGTCTTCACCGACCTCCTGGCCGCTGACGACACGCCCGACGACCTCCTGCGCCCGCTGACGGAGCGCCTGCGCATCACCGCACTCGCGACGCCCGGCTTCTACAGCGAACAGCTCCGGGCGCTGCACCTGACCCACGTGGACTTCGAGGACCTCAGCGATCACCTGCTCACCCACTACGAACACCTCATCGACCAGGTCCGTCACCCGGCGCCAGGCCTCGTGGCCGCCGTCAGCCCCGCGTACCTGGACCGGCTGGGAACGAGCCTGCCCCGGGTGGCGGCCGCCTGCCGCAACGGACATCTCAAGTGGGGCATCTTCCACGGCCACTGACGAGCCGGGCCGCCCCGGCCGGCTGTGGGTCTGACGCTTCGTGGCAGGCTTGCGCCCATGGGAGAGAGCGGCACGGACGAGGTCGCGGCATCCGAACCGCTGCTGGTCGTGGACGGTGCCAATGTCGTGGGCTCGGTGCCCGACGGCTGGTGGCGTGATCGTCGCGCGGCCGCCGGGCGGCTGCGCGACGCGCTGGCCGCGGTCGCCGAGCACGGGCTCGCGCAGGCGGAGGACGGCGGGGCGCCGGGGTGGGCGCGCACCGGCCCCTTGGACGTGGTGCTGGTCGTGGAGGGCGCGGCCCGCGGCGTGGACGGGCTGCCGCAGGTCCGGGTCGCTGCCGCGCCGGGCAGCGGCGACGACCTGGTCGTGGATCTGGTCGCGGCGGCCAAGGCAGCCCACCCGCAACGGCACTGTCTGGTCGTCACGGCCGACCGTGACCTGCGGGACCGGGTCCAGGCGCTGGGTGCCGAGGTCACCGGCCCGCGCTCCGTCCGGCGGGCGTAGCCGGGGCCGCTGGCAGGTCCGGTCGGACGTCCTGGTCACTGACGCGGAGTGGCCGGCGCACCGTCGGGCTCCGGCCGAAGTCCGGAGCCGATCGCCGGCCGGCGGGACGTCGGCAGGTCACGGCACCGCCGGATCGGGGAGAAGAACAGGATCAGGGCTGCGAGCGGGACCCCCGCCGTCGTGATCGCCGTTGCTGTCCGGAGGCCGAGGGTGGTGCCGAGCAGGCCGCCGAGCAGTGCGCCGAGCGGGATCGTGCCGTAGCTGAGGAAGGCCGTGCTCGCGGTGAGGCGTCCGAGGAGGTCCGGCGGGCAGTAGCGCTGCTGGAAGCTCGCCTTGATGACGTTGCCGCCCACGACGCCCGCGCACACGCAGAACCCACCGGTCACGTAGAGCAGGATCCCGGCCCCGCCGACGGTCAGCGGGATGAGCAGGGCGGGCAGCGGCAGACCCAGTTCGAACAGCAGGGTCGCGCGGGCCGTGCCGATCCGGCCGGCGACCCGGCGTGCGACGAACGCCCCGACGACGCCTCCGGTGCCGGCGGCCGCGATGAGCACGCCGACCACCCCGGGGGCCAGCCCGACGCTCCGGACCAGGAAGACCACCTGGATCGACTGGTACCCCATCAGGGCCAGGTTGGAGGCGGCCCCGAAGAGCGTCAGGGTGCGCAGCCACGGGTCGTCGGCGATCAGGCGCAGGCCTTCGCGGACTTCACCCACCAGAGCCCCGGGGCGGGCTTCGGGCCTACTGACGCGCGGCTCGCGGTGCCGGATGCCCGCCAGGCAGAGGAGGGAGACAAGGAAGGTCGCGGCGTTGGCGAACATCCCGTTCACGGCCCCTGCCGCCTGCGCGATCAGGCCGCCGGAGCCGAGCCCCGCGATCTGCGCGGCGGACGCGCTGCCGTGCAGCTTGGCGTTGCCTTCGAGCTGGTCCTCGGGGGCCAGAACACCGGGGAGGTAGGCACTGTAGGCGGTCTGGAAGAACACCGTCGCCGTGCCCGTCAACAGCGCGACGGCCAGCAGCAGGCCGATGCTCAGCCAGCCGGACCAGGCGGCGACCGGGACGGCTGCGAAGAGCAGCAGGGAGGCCGCCGCGTGTTCCCGCTCCCCCGCTCATGCGGTGCCACGCTCCTTGCGGGGGAAGGACTGGAGCTGAACGACGACGGGGAGCGCATCCGGACCGGGCTCAGCGTCCGGGGCGGGGGTGTGGCGGGCGATGACGGCCATCAGCTCCGCGTTGAGCGCCGCGAGCTGATCCGGCGTCAGCCGCAGGTCACGCCAGTCCGAGACGGTGCCTGCGCTGCGCCACCTGTCGTCCCAGTCCTCGCCGAGGTAGTTCGTCACCCTGCTGAAGTAGTGCTGCACCAGTTCGCGCAGGTAGAGCGAGAGCGCGCCCCGGGTGTCGGGGTCGTCGCGGAAGTCGTGAATGTTCAGCTCGTTCGCGACACCGACCCGCCGCCACCAGCGCTCGCGCTTCGTGCCTCGGTCGGTCTCCTCCTCGATGAACCCGTGCTGGGCGAGGTGGCGCAGGTGCCGGCTGATGGTTCCGGTGTTCTCGCCGAGGCGTTCGGCGAGTTTGGTGGCGGTGGCCGGCCCGTCCAGACTCAGCAGCTCGAAGATGCTCATCCGCAGGGGATGAGCCAGCCCCCGCAGGCTGCGCGCATCGATACGCCGGGTGGGGCGGGCTCTTGTGCGTGCGCGGGTGCGCGTTCGGGTGCGTGCGCGGATTCGGGTTCCTCGGACATGCCCAAGCGTATGTTGCAGAGGGTTCTCTGCAGAGGGTTCTCTGCAGAGAACCCTCTGCAACATCGCGATGCTCAGCCCGGCCGCCGGCCCGGGTGGGCGGGTGGTCGGGCCGCCTGAGTCAGTTCAGGATCTTGAGGGTGAAGGCCTCCAGCTGCAGGGCCTGGCCCTGGGTGCCGATCTCGATGCCGTAACCACGGACGGGGTCCATCCAGCCCAGGTTCTGCACGTGGGCGTACCCCTCCAAAGTCCCCCCGAACTGCCCGACACCGACACTCAGCATCTCCATGGGAAGCGCCTTGCCCGTGGTTCCGACCCTGATCAGCTCGCCGTCACCCGCGTACTGCGGAATCTGCCAGCTCTCGTTCCGCACATGGGCCGAGGCGGACCAGGTGCCCTTCCCCCAGATCTGTATCTCGACGGCCTCGATCGCCCGGTTCTCGCCCGCGGTTCCCGAGAACTGCCCGTCGCACTTCCAGCCCTGCCAACCCGTCCCGGCAAGATGCGAGCGGTAGCAGATCTTGGTGGCGGCCGGCGCGGCCTCAGCCACCCCGCCACTCACCAGGCCCAGACCCAGCACAGAACAGACGGCCAGGAAACAGCGAACAGCACGATTCACAACAACTCCCTCTCAGCTTCCGACCACGTCTCAGGCCACTCGGTGGACTTCAACCGAACGAACGGCGCGTGAGGGCAAGGCCCGAACTTCGGGCTGCCTCCTGATCCCGGGCCCGTGATGGCTGCGGGAACGGCGGATGTCGCCGACGGCCCACAGGCCACGCTTCCCGGGACGGCGCTCGCGCCGAGACGTTGTCTCCAACACCCCTGACGTTAGGGCCGGGCGACGGGCGGCGGTGTGCGCAGCGTGCAGGACTTCTCCACACTTCATGCAATCAGAGCC
Organism: Kitasatospora sp. NPDC050543; assembly: GCF_044457565.1. Taxonomy (NCBI): domain Bacteria; kingdom Bacillati; phylum Actinomycetota; class Actinomycetes; order Kitasatosporales; family Streptomycetaceae; genus Kitasatospora; species Kitasatospora sp. NPDC050543. Next base: position 38,570 of record NZ_JBITGZ010000047.1, read on the forward strand.
GTAACGGCCGCGACGGCAGCAGACAGACGGGTGCGCCCGCTCGCGAGGCGAGGGGCGCACCCGGGGTGGTCGAGAGCGGGTTCCGGCTGTCAGGAGACCTTGGCGTCGGCCAGCCTGGCGCTCTGGGCGAGGCAGTCACGGAACTCGTACCAAGGCGCGGTGCCCGGCCAGCGGAGGAAGCCGGTGGCACCGGTCCCTGCCGTCACACTGCTGAAGCGGCAGCCGTCGTAGAGCAGCTTGCCGGCCGTCGTCGCCGTGCCGGCCGTCACCTGGTGGGAGCCCATGAGCGCGCAGTCCTGGTAGCGCACCATCGGCCCGCGGGACGGGTTGACGGCGTCGAAGCGGTACACGTGGGGGACGGCGCCCGACGCCCAGGACTGGAAGGAGAGCGCGGTGTCGTCGCAGGACACGAAGGTGATCGAGCCCTTGTACCAGGCCGAGTCGATCACCTTGTGGCCCACGCCGCGCAGTTCGAAGCGGATCCCCTGCGCGTACAGGCGCATGGTCGAGTCGGCGCGGCCGCTCGCCGCCGCTCCCAGCTGGAAGAACGTACCCGTCGAGGCCGCGTCGGTAAGGATGTACGAGCCGCCGATGAAGTTCATGGATCCGCCGCGCTCGTTCCGCACGAACGAGCCGGACTTGAACTCGACCTTGCAGTCACGGAACCAGTAGTTCAGGAACTGGTCCTGCTGGGACTCCGCAGGCGTCATGCCGATGACCAGGAACGCGTCGGTGTAGGAGCCGCCGATCTGGCAGTGGTCCCATCCCATCTCGCTGTTGAGGTCGGACGTGCCGGCCGGACCGTCCAGGCCGATGCCGATCTTCCAGGTGCCGCGCCACTCGACATCCGAGTACCAGGTGTCCTGCACCCCGCCGGCGTCGGACGAGTACGCGTAGTTGAAGGTGGCGGTGGCGTCCTTGCTCTCGAAGGTCAGGCCGCTGATGCGGATGTTCTTGTACCGCTGGCGGTTCGTCCAGAGCGTGGTGTCCCTGGCCGTGGGCGCGTACGTGATGCGCGACAGCCGCTTTCCGTAGCCGGTGATCGCGATGCCGTCGACGATGCCGCCGTGACCCACGCCGTCCTCGCCCGGCAGCAGCGAATCCGGCTGCGTCAGGAGGTAGTTGCCGGGCGGGATCAGCAGGGTCTTCTTGGGTATCGCTCCGGAGATCGGCCCCGGCTGGAAGGAGCCGAGCAGCTCCGCGGCGGCCGCCCTGAAGGCGGCGTCGCTTGGCGTCCGGCCGGTCGGGTCGGCCCCCTTGGCGACGACGTCGACGACGTAGGCGTCCGTACCCGCCACCGCTGCCGCGGCGCTGCCGCCGCCGAGGGCCACGCTGCCCGCGAGGGCGCCCGCCCCCGTCAGACCAGCGAGCACGGCGCGGCGGCCGGGCCTGCGCACCGCCGCCCCGTCGGCGTTAGCGGATCGGTTGTCGTCCGGTCGCGCGGCCTGTGTGGACATCTGTACCCCCGTTGTGTTCATGCCGCCGAAGCTCGGATCCAGGTGGATCACGGCGGATCGACACGATCTTCATACATGCCCTCCCACCTCCACAAGGTTTGGCCACCGACTTCCCGAGAACGACGGCACCGGATCGGATGCGCCGTCAATTCGCCTGGCGGGCCGGGGGCGGAGCGGAGCGTGCCGCACACCGCCCCGGCCACACCGCCCCGGGCCTGCTTCGCGGACTCACAGGGCGCGGTGCATGATGTGCAGCCCGACGTAGCCGCTCGTCGGGTGCCGGAAGCCCTGCGGCAGGGTGCCCAGCACCTCGAAGCCGAGGGACCGGTAGAGCCTCACCGCGTGCACGTTCGTCTCGACGACCGCGTTGAACTGCATCGCCCGGAATCCCGCCGCACGCGCCCACTCCACGGTGTACTCGCACAGCAGCCGGCCCACGCCCTGCCCCGAGTGCGCCGGATCGACCATGTAGCTCGCACTGGCGATGTGCGAGCCGTTGCCCATGTGGTTGGCGTTCATCTTGGCCGTACCCAGCACTGTTCCGTCGTCGTCGACGGCGACGACCGTGCGGTTCGGGGCCGGTAGGAGCCACCAGTCGCGACCCTGCTCCTCGCTGAGGTCGGTCGGATAGGTGAAAGTCTCACCCGCCGCGACGATCTGGTGGAAGAACGGCCAGATGGCGGGCCAGTGCCTGGTGTCGGCTTTCCTGATCAGCATCCGGCCAGGATGCCGGTCCGGCCGCGTGGCCGCCACCGAGTTCACGCCGGCAGGCTCACGCCGCGCCTGAGGTCAAAGCAGCAGCGCCGCGAAGCCCGCGGCTCGCAAGGGGCTCACTGACCGGCCCCCGCAAGCCACGTCGGGCGGCGTTCACGGCACGAGCCGGTCGAGGACGGCTGAGGCGAGTGCCGCGTCGAGTGCTCCGACTCCGGTGAGGTCGGCGACGGTGATCGCGTCGTC
>NZ_JBITGZ010000048.1:0-36851 GCF_044457565.1 Kitasatospora sp. NPDC050543
CGCCTCCTGCGCGACATCGCCGAAGGCCGCGAAATCGGCGACACCACCACCCTCGCCGACACCACCGTCATGAACACCATCCAGGCCCAACTCCCGCCGGCAGACAGTGCGAGCTGACCGCACGCCGACGGCCGGCCCTGCGCCGCGGATCCGCCGCGCAGGGCCGGCCGGGGCCGGCTCCGAGCCCGCCCCGGGGGCCGTCCTAGTGGAACCCGCGCGCCTCGGAGGGGACGGCGGCGAGCGAGAGCATGCCGTCCGCGAACTCGACCGCGGGCAGCGCGGAGGCCGGCAGCACGGACTCCGCCGGGGGCAGCCGGCGCTGCACGCACTCCGCCTCCAGGTCGGCGAGGAACTCGTCGAGCACGGCCCGGGTGGCCGAGGTCATCATGAAGATGTGCGCCCACCGGCGCAGGCTGCTCCGGTCACCCGGATCCATCAGCACGTTCTCGGTGGACAGCGACCACTTGGCGACCAGCTGGTCGCCGGGGCGGCGGAAGCGCACCGTCAGCGAGCCGTTGGTACGGGTCGGCCAGAGCTCGACGCCGTGCTTCTTCTCCAGCGCGCGAAGCCGCTCCTCCAGGTAGCGGGCGAGCTGCTGCGCCCCGCGGATCAGGTCGACCTGGCCCTGGTAGGAGTGCCGGGCCAGGTGGTCCCAGACCACCAGCGGCGAGAAGCCGTTGCGCGATCCGGCGAAGGTGGTGTCCGGCGAGCCGATGTAGTCGGGCAGCGAAGGCGGGCTCAGCTGGTACTTGACCTTGGTCATGAACAGGCCGCAGGGCCAGGGCGCGCCCGGCCACTTGTGGCCGCTCATGACGATCGAGGAGACCATGTCGATCCTGCCGTGGTTCCTGCTGCTGACCGTCAGACCGAAGTCGAACTCCGGGAGCTGGACCTCCGGGGTCCAGCCGAAGCGCGGCTCCTTGAAGGCCATCCGCATGAAGGGGCCGTACCCGGCGCCGAGCGCACCGTCCACGTGGATCCAGAACCCCCGGCGGATGTCCGCCAGTTCCTCGCCCGTAGGCGGGTCCTTGCCGTAGACCACCCGGCGTTCCAGCAGCCCGTTCTGCTCCAGGATCGGCATCAGCCGCTCGCAGACCCGGCGCACGTCGTCGTGCGCTCCCTTGAAGGTGCTGCCGTAGTTGAGGATCACCATGACGGGGTGGCCCTTGCCGGCGAAGAAGCGGACCAGGGCCTCCAGGGCGTCGATGTCGATCTCGCCGGGGCCGTCCGCGGAGAACCCGGACGGGCCGGGGCGCGAGGGCACCTCGGTGGGCCAGTGCGCCATCGGACGGTCCTGGGCGTCCCTGAGCGGGCAACCGCCCGGGTACAGCTGCTCCCCGACGGCGTGGAAGGTCTCGGCGCCGAGCACGCGGACGGCCTTGGCCAGCGAGTAGTGGGTGTCCTCGGAGTAGAACACCACCGGTCGGTAGGCGTTGGGGTTGCGCCGGTCGGGCGCGGCCTGGATCCAGCGCAGGACGCCGAACGGGCCCTCGGCCACCTCCGGCCTGATCAGGGCCTTGCCGCTGAGGTAGTCGCGGGCGTTCCACAGGCCGTACATGTTGCCCTCGGTGGAGCCCATCGAGAGCATGTAGCCCCAGTACGACTCCGGATCGGCCGGGTTGTGCGGCCACTTGGCGTTCCAGAGCGCCGCGTAGTAGTCCAGCACCGCCCGTTCGACCACCTTGGTGTTCGGCTTGTAGCCGCCGGTCCGGAACGGGTCGCCGATGTTGTTGAGGTGGCCCTCCATGAACCGCGACAGGTCCGTCGGGTAGCCGTTCATGTCCTGGTTGGCCTGGTAGCCGAGCATGTGGTCGCGCTTGTCGGCGAGGTAGAGCTCCATCCGGCTGAGCGCCCGGCGCCGCTCGGCCGGGCTCAGGCCGTCCGCGTGGAGCCCGAAGTCCTCGGCCTCCAGGCCCGGCTCGACGGGGTACGCGCTGCGCGGGTCACCGCTGGGCGGGGTGGCGAATGCCGAGTGGCCGTTGGTCAGGCCGTCGATGGACAGGAGGCGGTCAGGGTGGAAGGTGGCGTCCGTCATGGGGAGAATCTCCGCGACATGGGGAGGAAGGCCTCGCGCGGGAACGGCGCGGGCGCGGAACGGCGTCGGCGAGGGGGGCACCGGCGGGACCGGACGTACCGGGCCCCGGGCGTGGCGGCCGAGGGCCACCGGGCCGACACCGTGAGTATTCGCCGCCGGAGCCCGCTCGGCACCTCGGACTCGGTCGAACGGGTACGTCCTGCGGCTCCGGCTCCGGCGCCCGCACCTCTCCCGCCCGCCCCGGCTGCCCGGGCGTCGGCCGCCCTCCCGTCAGCCGCCCCGGCCTCCGGCGGCCGCCGCCTTGCGGCAGAGCGCCTCGGCCAGGCCGGAGCGGCCGTGGATGCCGAGCTTGCCGTAGGTGTTGGTGAGGTGGACCTCGACCGTGCGCAGCCCCACGAACAGGTGCTGGGCGATCTCCCGGTTGGTCATGCCCTTGGCCGCCAGACCGGCCACCCGGCGCTCGGTGGGGGTCAGCGCGTCCACGCCCTGGAAGGCCCGGGTGCGCGGCCGGTCACCGGCCGCCCGCAGCTGCGCCAGCGCCTGCTCGGCGACCACCGCGGCGCCCAGCCGGTGGGCCACGCTGGCCGCGCGCTGGAGCTGGACCCGGGCCTGCGCCGGCCGGTCCGCCGCCCGCAGCAGGCCGCCGTGGTCCGCCAGCGCCTGGGCGTACTTGTACTGCGCCGTGGTCTCCTCCAGGATGCCCACGGCCTCGCCGAGCAGCTCCAGGCCGCGGGACCCGCCGGTGACCAGGCCCAGGGTGCGCCGCGCCGATCCGATGAACTCCGGTACGCCCCACTCCTGAGCGAGCGTCAGATCCTCCTGCGCCAGGACGAGTGCGGACTCGCGCTCGTCCAGCGCCGCCAGCGCCAGGGCCGCCTCGGCGCGCCAGGGCAGGGCGCCCGGCCCGGGCAGGCTGCGGGCGCTGCAACGCCGGCCGCTGAGCAGGAAGTCGGCCAGGCCGTCGCGCAGACGGCCCTGGGCGACCCGCAGCCGGCCGCGCACCAGCAGCACGTAGTCGTTGATCCAGTGGCCGTTGAGGTCCCCGGTGAGCCCGGCGCGCTCCAGCAGCTCCGCGGCGTACTCGACGTTGCCCTGCTTGATCAGGGCGTCCATCACGATGGTCAGCGGCGCCGCGCAGTGGCTGTGCCGCAGGGTGATCCCGGTCTCCTCCAGGGCCTCCAGGGCGTTCGCCGCGTCGGCCCGGCTGTCCAGCACCCGGCCGAGCCGGCAGTGCACGCCGGCCCGGGTGCTGCTGGCCAGTGCGTACGCGAAGGCCGAGCCGCGGGCACGGGCCTCCTCCACGGCCGCGTCGGTGTACATCAGGGCGAGCTCCGCCTGACCGGTGGCGCCGAGCGCGAGGATCGCGCCCGCGTAGACGCCGGACTCGTCGTCCAGCGGGCTCAGCCCGTTGCTCAGCGCCTGGCGGGCGAGTTCCACCACCTCCTCGGGGCGCTCCCCCGCCATCACCGCCCGCAGGCTGAGCAGCGCGGCGAGCGGCCGCTCCACGGCCGTGCCCTCGGCGTCGGCGATGCCGAGCTCGCGCAGCCGGGGCAGTACCGAGGTGGCCGAGGCCGCCTGGCTGATGCTGCCGTAGATGAAGTCGACCTCCAGGCGCAGCGCGTTGGCCGGATCCAGCGGGCGCAGCGCGGCGCTGGTGCCGCGCAGCACGGCCAGGCCCTCCTGGTAGCGGTCGAGGGCGAACAGCGCACCGGAGAGGGTACGCGCGGCGGCCGTCCGCTCGACCGGGTCCCAGGACAGCTCCAGGCCGCGCCGGAGGTGCCCGACGGCGGCCGGCACGTTGGAGGCGAGTTCGGCCTCACCCAGGCTGATCGTCAGGGTGGCCCGGGTGGCCCGGTCCATCGATTCGCGCAGGGCGCGGCGCAGGAAGGCCACGGCGCGCTCGGGGCCGCCCAGCCGGGCGGCCTCGGCGGCGGCCCGCCGCAGCACCTCCGGGGTGCCGGGCAGCCCGAGCGGGCCGTCCAGCAGGTGCCCGGCGGCCTCCTCCAGCGCGGCGCCGCGGGCCAGCAGCCGGGAGGAGGCGGCGGCGTGCAGCTGCTGACGTCTGCTCGGCAGGATCTCGGCGGCGACGGCCTCGGCGATCACCGGGCAGGCGAAGGCGATGCCGTCCTCGGCGCGGACCAGCAGGCCGGCCCTGACCAGGGCGTCGGCGGCGTCCTCGGCGGCCGGTTCACCCAGCCCGGCGACGCCCGCCACCAGGTCGGTGGTGGGGGCCGAGCCGAGCACGGCCGTGGCCTGGGCGACCGCCGTGGCGTCGGGGCCGAGGTCGCAGACCAGGCCGTGCACGGCCCGGGCGACACCGGGCGGCAGACAGCCGGCGAGCCGCTTCGCCGTCAGGGTGGCGGGCTCGTGCTGCCCGGCGCGCACGGTGCGCAGCAGGGCGTGCAGCAGGAAGGGGTTGCCGCCGGTCGCGGTGTGGCAGGCCAGGCCGAAGGCCTCGTCCACGCCCTCGCCCAGGACGTCCCGGACGATCGCGACGACGGCTGCGCTGCCGAGTGCGGGCAGGGTGATCTGGTGGCGGAACAGCGGCAGCAGGGCGCCCAGGGCGCCGGCCCCCTGCGGGTCGGTGCCGGGGCCGAGCGTGGCGATCACCACCAGGGGCAGGCCGCCCGAGCGGCGCAGCAGGTAGTGCAGCCAGCGCAGCGAGGGCTCGTCGGCCCACTGGAGGTCGTCGACCACCAGGACCAGGCGCCCGCGCCCGGTGAGGTTGACGGTGAGCCAGTGGAGGCCGTTGAGGAGCTCTTCGTCGGTGTGCGCCGGCCGGGGGGCGGCGGGTGCGAGCAGGGCGGCGGCCGCGGCGGCGTGGCCGGCGAGCAGTTGCTCGCGCCCGTCGGCGGCCTCGGCGGCGAGCAGCCGCTCGAACAGCTGGCGGACCACGCCGTGCGCGAAGGCGCGCTCGGGGACGGCGCCGGAGGCGGTCAGCACCAGGTCGCCGTCCTGGCGGGTACGTTCCAGGGCGGCGCGCAGCAGGGCGCTCTTGCCGCTGCCGGGTGCGCCCTCCACCAGGACGGCGGTACTGCGCGCCGCGGGGTCGGCGAGCAGTGCGGCGAGCGTGTCCAGTTCGTTCTCCCGGCCGATCAGCACGGGCACCCCCGGCGGGCCGCGCGGACCGTCGGTAGGCGCACGAGCGCCGGGGCGGGCGGGCGACGCGCGCAGGCGCCGAGGGCCGTCCCGGATGCTGGGGCATTCGGTGCGCAAACAGGACATCTGTCGTACCATGACCTGCCGTCGAGCGGGTTCCGCGCGGCGGTACCCGGGCGGCGGCGCCCCGTCGGTTCGACGGCCGGGGCCGGCAGCTGGGTGGTGTGGGCAGGCAAGAGTCGCTCGGAGGGTTCGAGGGCTGACGTTCGGCTCGGCGGCGCGGGCCGCCGTACGCCGCGACGGTCCGGGCGGCGGCCCGGTCGGCCGGATCTCGCAGGGGTCGTGGCGCCGGGCGTCGACGCCGACGGATCAGCGGGTCGGTGAGCACCGGGGACGACCGGTGACACCGGCGATCGACCGGTGCGACGCCCGCTCTCCTCCATCCTGCCGATCGGATGTCATACGTCCGTAATTTCCCGGTAAGTGGAGCGGTGTGCGGGCGTGGAGGAGCAGGTGCGCCGTGGCTCAGGCCGCGGTGGGCACCGGAACGGGGACTACGGGGACTACGGGGAGTGAACGGGACGATGGCTGATCTGAGGATCGCTCTGCTGGGACCCCTGCGGGTGTGGCGCGGCGAGCGGGAGCTGGAGACCGGCCCGGCGCAGCGGCGGGCGGTACTGGCCGCGCTCGCCCTGCGGCGCGGCCAGGTGGTGCCGGTGGACGACCTCGCCCAGGGCATCTGGGGCTGGGATCCGCCGACCAGCGCGGCGGTGGCGCTGCGCAACCACGTGTCCCGGCTGCGCGCTGTGCTGGAGGCCGATCCGCGCCGGCCCCGGCTGCTCGTCTCGGCGGCCGGCGGGTACGCGCTGCGCCTGGGCGAGGAGGCGCTGGACACCGTCCGTTGCGAGCGGCTGGCGGCGCAGGCGGAGCGGGCCGGCGCGGCGGGAGACCTGGAGGGCGGCGCGCGGCTGCTGGGCGAGGCGCTGGCCCTGTGGGACGGCACCGCGCTGACCGGCGTGCCCGGCGAGTACGCCGAGCGTCAGCGGCACCGGCTGACGGAGCGCAGGCTGGTGCTGGCGGAGTCCAGGCTGCGGCTGGAGCTGGAGCTGGGCCGGCACGCGGGGGCGGCCGCGGAGCTGTCCGCGCTGGCCGAGGAGCACCCCGTCCGGGAGGGGCTGCGCGCCCTGCAGATGCTGGCGCTGTACCGCTGCGGGCAGCAGGCGGCCGCCCTGGCCGGGTACGACCGGACCAGGCGTCACCTCGCCGAGGAGCTCGGGATCGACCCGGGCCCCGAGCTGAGCCGGCTGTACCAGGGCATCCTGCGTTCCGACCCGGCGCTCGCCGCCCCGGGCGAGGCCGAGCCGGCGGCCGCCGCCGTGGGCGCCGGCGGGCCGCCCGTGCGCGCGGCCGCGGAGTGGGTGCCGCCCGCGCAGCTGCCGGCCGCCGCTCCCGACTTCACCGGCCGGCTCGCGCACGTCGCCGGGCTCGGCGGCGCGCTGCGGCAGGCCGCCGGGCAGGCCGAGCAGGCGACCGCCGCGACGGTCTGGGTGATCCACGGCATGGGCGGCGTCGGCAAGACCACCCTGGCCGTGCAGGCCGCCCAGGCCGCTCGCACGCTGTTCCCCGACGGGCAGCTGTACGCGGACCTGCGCGGCGCCAGCAACGAGCCGGCCGACCCGCACCAGGTGCAGGGGGTGTTCCTGCGTTCACTCGGCGTCCCGCCCGAGAACATCCCCGGCAGCGTCGTCGAGCGTACGGCGCTGTACCGGTCGCGGATGGCCGGCCGGCGCCTGCTGCTGCTGCTCGACAACGCAGCCGGGACGGAGCAGGTGGAGTCGCTGATGCCCGGCACCGCGCAGTGCGCCGTGCTCCTCACCAGCCGCACCCCGCTGCCCTGCCTGCCCGTGACCGGCCGCGCGCTGCTGGAGCCCTTCGACGAGTCAGAGGCGCTCGCCCTGCTGGGCCGGATCGCCGGCGGCGCGCTCCTGGAGGGCGAGCCGCAGGCCGCGCGCGCCCTGGTGCGGGCGTGCGGGCTGCTCCCGCTCGCCGTGCGGATCGCGGCCGCCCGGCTGGCCTCCCGTCCCGGCTGGACGCTGGCCTCGCTCACCGACCGGCTGGCCGACCGGGCCCGGATACTCACCGAGCTGGAGACGGGCAGCCTGGCCGTGGAGAGCGCCTTCCAGCTCGGCTACGCCTCGCTCGGCAAGGCCACCGCCCGGGCGTTCCGGCTGCTGGCCATCCCGGAGATCGCCGAGCTGACCCCGGAGGTGTCCGCGGCCGTCCTGGACACCACCGAGCGGGCGGCGGAGGTGCTGCTGGAGGCCCTGGTCGACGTGGGCCTGCTGGAGTCGCGCGAGCCGGGGCGCTACCGGTACCACGACCTGGTGCGGCTGTTCGCCCGCCATCGCACGCTCAGTACCGACTCCGCCACCGAGCGCCGGGCCGTCCTCAGCCGGCTCGCCCACCACTACCTGGCCGGGATGGGCGCCGCGCTGCGGGTGGAGCGGCCCTACAGCCGGCTGGCCAACGCCCTGGACCCGTCCGGCGCGCGGCAGGCCGGGCCGGCCCGCGGCCAGCAGTGGGTGATCGCCGAGCTGCCCTCGATGCTGGCGCTGGCCGCCCAGATCCTGCACCACCCCACCCGGCCGGTCAGCCCGCAGGACGCCCGCGTCCTGGGCAGCCTGCTGGTGCTGCTGATGCCGTCCACCGATCTCTGCCTGCCCTGGCGGGGAATCAAGCCGATGGCGCAGGTGCTGCTGCGCAGCGCCGAGGAGCACGGGGACCGCGGCGCCGTCGTCAACGCCTGCGTGGTGCTGGCCATGGCGTACGCCCACACCGGGGAGCACGAGCTGGCCCGCGCCACGGCCCGGCGGGCGCACCAGGACACCGATCTGGACGATGCCGTCTTCCGGCACCGGATGCCGATGGTCCGGGGGACGGTGGCCGCGATGCACCCGGAGTCGCTGGAGGAGGCCGTCGGCCATTTCGAGCTGGGCCGGGAGCTCTCCCGGGAGGCGGGTGAGGCCGGGATGGAGGCCCAGTGCGCGGCAGGCCTGGCCAAGGCGCACCTCGGCCTGGGGCGGCCGGAGCAGGCGCTGCGGCACGGCCGCGACGCCCTCGCGCTCTACCGGGCCTCCGACTGCGCGGCGGGCGCCGCGCTGGCCCTGCGGCACCTGGGCGAGGCGCTGAACGCGCTCGGACGGCACGCGGAGGCGCTGGAGCAGTACGGCGCGGCGCTCGCGGTGTGCGAGGCGGAGGGTCTGCGGACGCAGCAGGCGCAGACGCTGCTGGCCTGCGCGGTCGCGGAGTCCGACGGCCGGCGCCCGGAGCGGGCGGCCGCCCTCGCCGGCGACGCGCTCGTCCTGCTCACCGAGCTCGGCGACCTGCCCGGTGCGCGGCGGGCCCGCGAGCTGCTGGGCCTCGCCCGGGAGGGCTGAGCCCGGCGGCCGCCTGCGTCGCGCCGCCCGGGGCCGGGCGCCGCAGCGGGCGCCGGGCACGGTACGGGCGCGGGAGCGCCAGGGGCGGGGTGGGGGCACCGCTGCGGCAGCGGAACGGGACAATGAAGCCATGAACGACGAGCAGACTCCACCCCGCACCGCCACCGAGCGCAGGCAGCGCCTGCTGGACAGGATGCGACGGGACGGCGGCACCTGGGACTGGCGCCGGGCCCGCGAGACCTACGATCCGCGTCCCGATCCCCGCACCGTACGACGTGACCTCCAACTGCTCTACCGGGAGGGCCAGCTGGTCCGGGTCGAGCACGGTGAGTTCGAGGCGGTCGCGCTGTAGCGCGGGGCGCGGGGCGCGGGGCGCGGGGCGCGGGGCGCGGGGCGGCCATGCCTGGCCGCCGCCCGCCCCGGCACTCGTACGCCAAGTACCGTGCGGCGAGCGCCCGTACGGCAGGGCGCACCGGCAGGGCGTAGGACCAACGACCGATGGCCACCGCGGCTCGGACCCGGCTGAATGGGTGATCGAAGAGCCGAGAGAGTGGAGTTCGTCCATGGACAAGTCACAGGTCGAGGACTACCTGGCCCGGATCGGGGCGCAGCGCCCGGCCCGCGCCGACCTCGAAGCGCTGATCGCCCTGCAACGCGCGCACCTCGCGACCGTCCCGTTCGAGAATCTCAGCATCCACCTCGGCGAGCCGATCGTGCTGACCGAGGCGGCACTGCTGGCCAAGCTGGTGGACCGCCGACGGGGCGGCTTCTGCTACGAACTCAACGGCGCCTTCGCCGCGTTGCTCACCGCGCTCGGCTACCGGGTCAGCCTGCTCAGCGCCCGCGTCGTGCACGAGGACAAGGCGGGCCCGCCGTTCGACCACATGGCGCTGCGGGTCGACCTCGACGAGCCGTGGCTGGTGGACGTCGGCTTCGGCCGGTCCGCCGAGGCGCCACTGCGACTGAACGAGCGCGGCGAGCAGTCCGACGGGGCCGGGACCTTCCAGCTCGTCGAACACGGCGACGACCTGGACCTGCTGATGAACGGTGGCGTGCAGTACCGGCTCGACCTCCGCCCCTACGACCTGTCGGACTTCGCCCCGACCTGCTGGTGGCAGAGCACCTCGGCCGACTCGCACTTCAGCCGGTTCCTGACCTGCTCGCTGCTCACCCTGGCCGGCCGGGTCACCCTCAGCGGCACCCGGCTGTACCGGACGACGGCGAACGGCGAACGCGAGCAGTCCGAACTGACCGAGAGCGAGGCGCTCGACACCTACCGGACGGTGTTCGGGATATCGCTGGAGCGGCTGCCCGTCCTGGCGGTCAGCGAACCGCCGCGACCACAGCGTCCGTGACGGAGCGCCAGGCCACGCCGGCCTCCCGGAAGCCCGCCTCGACGAGCCTGGCGGTGTGCCACTCGGCCGGGTGGAACTCACCGTCGGCGTGCTCGCCGTACAGCGCCTTGCGCGCGACGACGTGGTCGGCGAGCAGCGGGTCGGCCGCCGCGGCCGCCCACCAGTCGGCCCAGTCGAGCACGCCCTCCGCCCGCTCCCGCGCCCGGCGGCGCTGCTGGAACGCCTCGTCGGCGGCGGTGAGGAGCGGGACGGCGTGGTCGGGCGCGCGGTCGGCGTTGAGGAACAGCCCGCCCGGGCGGACCACCCGCGCCAGGTCCGCGTAGAGGCGGAGCAGATCGTCGGTGGCCAGCCAGTGCAGGGCGGTCGCCGTCAGCACGGCGTCGTACGGGCCGGGCGGCAGGGCGTCCGCCCAACCCGGGTCCGTGAGGTCCGCGGTGACCAGCAGCAGCCGGGGCTCGTCCGCGAAGTGGCCGCGGGCGATGGCGAGCAGCGCCGGGTCCTGGTCGACGCCGACGCTCACCGCGCCGGGCAGCCGGGCGAGCAGCCGCTCACTGATGCTGCCGGTGCCGCAGGCCAGGTCGAGGATCCGGGGCGTCGGGCCGGCCACCGCCTCGACCAGGTCGAGCATCACCCGGAACCGCTCCTCGCGGTCGGGCAGGTACCACTCCTGCTGGCGGTCCCAGCTGCGCTGCCAGTCGTTCCAGTGGTTCCGGTCCGTCATGTCCACCCCTCGGTAATAGCCTTGAGCGCGATTGGTCTCTTACCGACTCTAGGCCGCCCGAGTAATGGACGCAAGACGAGTGGGGGTATTACTTATCGATGGAACGGGAGGACCCCGGACATCATGGCGATGCCCGGGGTCCCGGTACTGCGCGAACGGCGTCAGCAGGTGACGGCGACGTCGATGTCCACCGGCCTGGCCGGCCACGGGTAGGACTGGACACTGAAGCTGCCGTGCACGGTCGAGCCGCACGGCACGGTGCCACCGGCGCCGTCGACCTTCACGTTCGAGGCGAGGAAGGTGACGCTCCGGTTCACCGAACCGAGCGAGACGCCGCCCGCCACAGTGCCCGAGAGTGCGGTGATCAGCTGCCGCGGCCGTGGCGCCGGGCTGTCCGGGGTGGGCGGGCCGGCCAGGCCGACCTGGCCGTACAGCTGGACGCCGTTGCCCGTGATGTCGGCACAGACCTTGGTCAGCAGACCCGACTGGAGCCCGGAGGGCCCACAGATCGTGACGGTCGCAGCGGTACCGGCCGGAGAGACCGGCGACGGCGCGACGGCCCCCGCCGGGGCGACGGCCAGGGCGGTGGCTCCGGCCACGCCCGCTGCGATCAGGGCAAGTCGACTCATCGGAACTCTCCTTATGACGGGCGCCTCGGACAGACATCGGAGGGCCAGTTGAAATGTGATATTTCACATCCGATCTGGCTACAGAATGGCACACGCTCGAACGCTCCGGGCAATCTCCATGCCATGGAGTAGCTGTGATCTGCGCAACTCCTATGCCGTTACGGTCTGTTGACACAGCATCAAATCGACACTGCGTCAGATCGAGCGAAACCCCGCCCCACCTGCGCGGACCTCTCCCCCGGCGCGGCCGGCCCGGATCCGCGCGCGCCCTCGGTCCGCACACCGGCCGACCCCGCGCATTCAGTCGGCGGCCGACGGGAGTTCGCACAAGCTCCGACCCACCGTCATCGGCCGTTCAAGTTCCCGCGCGCCTCCACGCACCCCCGTCGGTGCCATCGGTACGACTCGTCCACCGCCCGGGCGACATCCGGAACCGGCCGCTTCACGGGAGGACGTATACGCAGCGCCCCTACGGGTAGCGATGGTGCCGTCAGGACACGCACTGCCAGGACACGCACCGTCAGGCAGCACCGGCAGAGGGCCGGGCCGCCACGCGCACGCGGGCGGCGACACAGCGAACGCGGAGGTCTCGTGAGCACACCGATGGACGACGTCGAGGGCAGCGCGCCCGGCCCCCGCCCGGCCCGGGCGACGCTGTCACGGCGGCGGTTCCTCCAGGCGGCAGCGGCCACGGCTGGCGTGGCGGGAGTGACCGTAGCCGGTCCGGCGCGGGCGGACGGCCCCGCCCAGGCACCGGCCCGGACATCGGTCCAGGCCCAGGCACCGGCCCGCCGCACCACACTGTCGTTCACGACCGCCACCAACGGCGCCGCCACCCTCGCGCCGTCCGGCGAGCACCTGGTCGCCGAGGTGCAGAGCGTCCTGTGGTCCGTCCCCCGCCGGGGCGGCGACGCCGTCGCGCTCACCCCTCCCGATCTGGAGCCCACCCGCCCGGTGCACTCACCCGACGGCCGGTCCCTCGCGGTGTGCGCCTACCGGGGCGGCGGCTTCCACCTCTGGACCCTGGCGGCGGACGGCTCCGGTCTGCGGCAGCTCACCGACGGGCCGTGGGACGACCGTGCACCGTCCTGGTCCCCCGACGGCCGCCGGATCGCGTTCTGCTCCGAACGCGGCGGCGATCCGGTGGCGGGCAGCCCGTACCGGATCTGGACGGTGGACGTCCACGCCGGGACGCTCACCCAGCTGACCGGACTCCCAGCGCAGCAGGGCCCGTTGCAGGACGCCGCGTGGGAGGACTTCGACCCGGTCTGGTCGCCCGACGGCGAACGGGTGCTGTTCGTCCGGGGCCGGGTCACCGCCGCGGGCACCCTGGAAGCCCGGACCATCGCGGCCGTCCCCGCCTCCGGGGCCGGCGCGGTGACGGTGGTGCACACCGAGCCGGCCCCCGGCGCGAGCATCATGACGCCGGCCCTCTCACCGGCCGGGCGGCTGGCCCACCTGCGCACCACCGCCGCACCGGCGGCCTCCTGCACGCTGGTCGTGGACGGCCTGCCCGTCCCGCTGGCCGGCGATCTCGCGCCCGTGCCGCCGCGCTGGACCGGCGAGCAGAGCCTGCTGCTCACCGTCGACGGCACCTTCCGGATCGTCCGCACGGACACCGGTGAACAGACCGAGCTGATCCCGCTCGCCGCGCGGATGCCGGTGGAGCGGCCCGGGTACCGGATGAAGGACTACGACTGGGACTCCGCCGCCGTGCGGCCGGTGCGTGGCATCCACCTGCCGGCCCTGTCACCGGACGGGCGGCAGGTCGCCTTCGCCGCGCTCAACGCGCTCTGGCTGGCCGACGTCCCGGGCACCGCCACCGGCACCGGCACCGGGAGGCCGAGGAGGCTGGTGCAGGCCCCGCCCACCCGCTACCTCCACGGGCCGAGCTGGTCACCGGACGGCCGCTCGCTGCTCTACGCCGACGACCGCGGCGGGTTGTTCGCGATCCGCCGCCACGATCCGGCCACCGGCGCGGAGCAGGTACTCGCCGAAGGCGGCCGGGTCTTCCCCGCGCTCTCCCCGGACGGCACCCGGCTCGCCTGCCTGGACCTCGCGGGCAACCTGCTCGTCCGCGACCTCGCCGCGGGCACCGAACACGTGCTCGCCGCGCCGATGGGCGGCGGCGGGCTACCCGGGCGCCCCAGCTGGTCACCCGACGGCCGCCACCTCGCGCTGTGCGACCGCAACCGGCTCAACCGGCGCTTCCGCGAGGGCTACAACCTCGTCCGGATCGTCGACGCGGCGACCGGTGCGGACCGCCTGCACGCCGTGGCGGAGCACACCTCCATCTCCGACCGCTACGCCTGCGGCCCCGTCTGGTCCCCCGCGGGCCGCCACCTCGCCTACGTCGCGGAGTCCGCACTGTGGCTGCTGCCGGTGCTGGCGGACGGCACCCCGGACGGTGAACCACTGCGGCTGACCGACGAGAGCGCCGACCACCCCTCCTGGTCCGGCGACGGCCGCACCCTGCTCTACCAGTCGGCGGGCCGGCTGCGGCTGCTCACGCTCACGCCCGACGGCGACTCGGCCCCGGTCACCGCCCCGGCCCCGGCCCCGGTCACCGTGCGGGTGGCCCTCGACTACCGCCGCCCCGCCGCCGTGGACACCGTGGTGCACGCCGGCCGGCTCTGGGACGGCACCGGCGAGACGGTCCGCGAGGACGTGGACATCACGGTACGGGCGGGCCGGATCACCGAGATCGCCGCGCACCGCGCCGGCCGCCGCACGGGCCGCCTGGTCGACGCCTCGCAGCGCACGGTCATCCCCGGCCTGTGGGACACCCACACCCACCCCTGGCCGTACACCTACGGCGGCCGGCAGAGCGCGCTGCAACTGGCCTACGGCATCACCACGGCCGTCTCGCTCGGCGGCTTCGCGTACGAGCAGGCCCGGCTGCGCGAGGCCGTCGCGGCGGGCGAGCTGACCGGGCCCCGGCAGCTGATCACCGGTGAGCTGCTGGACGGCCCGCGGGTCGCGTACAGCATGGGCCGGGCGCACCGCACCCGGGAGGGGCTGCGCCGGTCGCTGGAGCGCGCAGCGGCGCTGGAGTGGGACTTCGTCAAGACCTATGTCCGCGCCCCGGCCTGGCTGATGGCGGAGGCCGCCCGGTTCGCCCAGCAGCGGCTGGGGGTGCGCAGCGGCAGCCATCTCTGTTCACCAGGTCTGCAGAGCGGCCAGGACCTGACCACCCACCTGCAGGCCACCCAGCGCCTGGAGTACGGCCACGCGATCACCGCGGGCGGGCGCTCGTACCAGGACGTCGCGGAGATCTACGCCGGTACGGACTTCCATCTCGTCGCGACGCCGTTCACCGCGCTGCCGCTGCTCGGTGCCGACCCCTCGCTCGCCGCCGACCCCCGGGTGACCACGCTGATGCCGCCGTGGGACGCCCAGCTGGTGCAGCAGTTGTCCGGCGTGGCGCCGACCGCCGAGCAACTGGCCACGCTGGAGCTGGAACTGGCCGTCTACCGGCGGGTACTCGCCGGCGGCGGCCTGGTCGCCCTCGGCACCGACCAGCCGCTGGTACCGGTCGGCCTGCATCTGCACCTGGCGCTGCGGGCCCTGCACGCCTCGGGCCTGTCCCCGGCGCAGGCGCTGCGCACCGCGACCGCGCTGCCGGCGCGGGTCTTCGGGGCCGACCGGGACCTCGGTACGGTGGAGCCGGGCAAGCTCGCCGACCTCACCGTGATCGACGGCGATCCGTTCCGCGACTTCGCCACGCTCATCCGCACGGCGGCCGTCCTGCGGGGCGGGGTGGTCCAGGAGCAGTCCGGGCTGGTCGAGGCCTTCGCGGCCCCGGACACCGCGCGCGGCGCGGTCCGGCGCGCGGGGCAGGCGGACACCGACTGGCTCGCGGTGGGCCGGCGGATGCGCGAGGGCGGCTGCTGCGGGTCGGAGCCGGCGGACTGGGCCTGAGGGCGGCCGGCCGAGCCCGCCGGGGCCGTCCGAGCCTGAGAGGAGCGGGCCGAGCGGAGCGGGCGTGCTGCTCGGACCCGGCGGGTCACCGTCGGGCCACCGCCGGTGGGGCCGTCGTGGGGCCGCGCCCGCGCTCGTCGCACGCTCAGCGCACGAGGTCGGAGAGCCGCACGAAGTGGCCGCCCGCGTCGAGGAGTTGCGGTACCGCGGCGGCGACACCGAGCGCGGTGCCGCCGCCCGGATGGTTCATGTGGCAGAGGACGATCGACCCCGGCCCCGCACCCGCGACCGTCTCATTCACCTGATCCGCCGTGAAGGTGGCGCCGCCGTCCCCGTTGACGGTGAATCCGGCGATCCGCGCGCCCAGCGCGGTGACGATGCGGGCGGCGACGTCGTCGTAGTAGGCCGTGCCGGCGCGGAAGAACCGCGGCGGGTGCCCGAGCAGGCCCGTCAGCCTGTCCCGGTTGCCCGCCACCTCGTCGAACACCTCTCCGGCGTCGCGCGTGCCCGGGATCCCGTACGCCGATCGGCCGGACACCGAGAGCGGGCGGTGCAGGGTGCCGTGGTTGCCGATCTCGAACAGCGGGTCGGCGGCGAGCTCGCCGAACGGGCCGGGGTTGGCGTCGAGCCACCGGGCGTTCAGGAACAGTGTCGCGGGCACCCGGTGGGCCCGGAGGAAGTCGAGCAGGGCCTCGTCGTAGCCGCTGCCGTCGGGCCCGCCGCAGGCGTCGAAGGTCAGCGCGATCGCGGGCTCGGCGGTGGGCAGTGCGCCGACCACGCCCGGAGCGTCGAAGCCCCAGCCCTCGGGGGCGAGCTCGCCGAAGCGAAGCAGCACCTGCTCGCGGGTCACCGGCGCAGCCGGCGGTACGGCGGCGGCCTCCGCGGCGGCGGCGGTCTCCGTCGCGGAGGCGGTCCGGTCGGCCGGTGCAGTGGCGGTGGCCGTGGAGGCCGTGTCGGCGGTCGGGGCGGGCGTCGCGGTGGCCTGGTGCACGGTGGGGCCCGCCGCGGAGCCGGGTCCGACCGTCTGCTGCGGCGCGCAGCCCGCCGCACCGCCGGCCACCGCGCCACCCGCCACGGCCGCCAGCACCGCCCGACGACTCACCGTCATCCGGCACCTCCGCTCCCGCTCGGCCGTCCGGATCGGCGGCGCACGGACCAGCCCTGATGAATCACATTAGATGCTTGCTTGTTCGATTTACGGAGGCGCCCGACACGGCGTCACCGATTGCCTCGGATGGCCGCGTGGCCCCCGGTTCGGCCAGGGGCCGCCGCCGCGGTCCGCGCCCCGGCCGGCGACCCGGATGTCGGCCGCACGGGCTGAGGTCGTACGGCCGACATTCCGGGAGGGGCGAGGGTGGGCGAGCCATCACCGGCCGGTCCTCGCGGGGTAGCACCGCTCCTACTCGGCCGGATGCGGTCGTGATGACCAGCACACCGTTCACCCGGCGATCACTCTGCCGCAGATCCGGGACGAAGGGCGCCTGGATCATCGCATGAGCGATGACAAGGGTCCATGTCGAGATCTACAGCGCGCGGCCGGCCGTCCCACGGTGGCCGGATCCGCTCCGAGCGATCTGGCGCGCAGCAGCCGCCTCGGCTTGGCTGTGGCGGCACGGACCCGGCCTGATCGGTGACGGGCCGCAGTCGAGGCCCCGCAGCGGGGCAAGTGGGGAGCCGAGCATGGCCACGCACGCCACATACCTACCGGATCCACCACCGGTGACCGGCCGCACGCCGAATGAGAACCGTCCCGCCGGCCCCCGAGGCACACGCCGCCCACGCATGCGAGCCGTACCCGGCCACCGGCTGGCCCGGCTGCCGCAGCTCGCCGCCGCCGACGACACGCTCCGGCGGGACATCTCCGTGGTGAGCGCGGTCCTGCCGTTCAAGGTCAACAACTACGTGCTCGACGAGCTCATCGACTGGGACCGGGTGCCCGAGGACCCGATCTTCCGGATGACCTTCCCCCATCGCGACATGCTCCCGGGGGACCTCTTCGACGGCCTCGCCGAGCTGATGGCCGACCAGCCCTCCCGGGAGCGGCTCGCGGACGCCGTCGACACCGCTCGCCGCGCGCTCAACCCGCACCCCGGCGACCAGCTGTCGGCCAACGTGCCGCTGCTGGACGGGCGGCCCGTGCCCGGCCTCCAGCACAAGTACCGGGAGACGGTGCTGGTCTTCCCCGCCCAGGGCCAGACCTGCCACTCCTACTGCGGGTACTGCTTCCGCTGGGCTCAGTTCGTCGGAATCAGCGAGCTGAAGCAGTCCGTCGACTCGCCCCGGCCGGCGGTGGACTACCTGCGCGCCCACCCCGAGGTCTCCGACGTGCTGCTCACCGGCGGCGACCCGATGATCATGTCCAGCGAGCGCCTTGCCCGGTACGTCCTGCCGCTGCTCGACCCGGGGACCGAACACATCAGGACGATCCGCTTCGGCACCAAGGCGCTCGGCTACTGGCCGTACCGGTTCACCACCGACCAGGACGCCGACGACCTGCTGCGGCTGTTCGAACGGTGTGTGCGGGCCGGGCGGCAGGTGGCGGTGATGGCGCACTTCAGCCATCCACGGGAGCTGGCCACCGACGCCGTCCGCGTGGCGATCACCCGGATCCGCGCCACCGGGGCCGTCGTCCGCGCGCAGGCACCGGTCATCCGGTGGGTGAACGACGACCCGCAGGTGTGGGCCGAAATGTGGCGCGCCATGGTGGGCCTGGGGGTCATCCCGTACTACATGTTCGTCGAACGGGACACCGGCGCCAGCGGGTACTTCGAGATCCCGCTGGCCCGGGCGCTGGAGGTGTACCAGGAGGCCACCCGGCGGGTCTCCGGGCTGGAGCGCACCAGCCGCGGCCCGGTGATGTCCGCCTCTCCCGGCAAGGTCAGCCTCGACGGCAGCGCCGAGATCGGCGGTGAGCGGGTCTTCGTCTGCCGCTTCCTGCAGGCCCGTGACCCGCAGCGGGTCGGCCACCCGTTCTTCGCCCGCCATGACGACACCGCCACCTGGTACGACCAGCTGCGGCCCGCCTCGTTCGAACGGCGGCCCTGGTTCGCCGCCGATCCGCCGGCCAACGGGCATGGGCGCTCGGTCGCGGCGCCCTGCACCGCCGGGGCCTGAGGTCAGGACGGCGCGCCGGGCGGGCCCGGCCGGCCGCCGTCCTCATCCTCCGGCCGCGAGGCGGCGGACGCAGGGCTACCGGGCGCAGGGGTACCGGGCACAGGGTGACCTGTCGCCGGGGTGCCTGCCGCCGGGGTGGTGGCGGGCCCGGCCGCGGTGGCGAGCCCGGACTCGGCGGAGGCCCGCGCCAGCACCACGCACCCGATCGCGATCAGCGTCAGCCCCACCACCTCCGGCAGGATCCACCAGCCCGTCCGAATCGTCTCCGCGAACAGCGCAACCCCCAGGCAGGTGCTCAGGATCGCGTCCCCCAGGGTCAGCATCGGCTGCGAAGCGACCAGCGCGCCGGCCTGGAAGGCGTTCTGCAGCAGGAACAGCGAGGCGACGCCCGCGAGAGCCGTCCCGTAGAGCTGCCAGGCCGTCAGCAGCTGGACCACGCCGTCGGCCAGCCGCGCCATGGCGTCCTTCATCAGCGCCGCCGTCAGCGCGTAGCCGCAGGCCGCCGCCAGTCCGAACAGGGCCGCGCGCGGGTTGCCGCGCCGGCGCAGGGCGAGCCCGATCAGCAGCGCCTCCAGCGCCCCGATGGCGATCAGGGCGAACGGCCAGTCCTCGGGCCGAACCGTCCTGCTGCCGGCGCTGGGGGCGGCCGCGCCGAGGCCGAGCGCCAGCCCGACGGTCACACACGCGACCCCCGCCCAGGTGGTGGCCGGTAGCCGGCGACGGAGCAGCACTCCGGCCAGCAACAGGGTGGCGGGCAGTTCGATCACGAAGATCGGCTGGACCAGGGAGATCGGCCCGGTGGACAGCGCCACCGCCTGGCAGATCCCGGCCACCACCACCAGGCAGATCCCGGCCAGCCAGACCTTGCGGCGCAGCAGGCCGGCGACCAGCGAGACCCGCATCGAGGCGGAGTCCGCCATGGTGGAGGCGGCGCGCCGCTGGAACACGGACGCCGTGCCGTTGCTGAGTGCCGTCAGAACGGCGAAGAGCACCGAGACCACGCACCGATTCTCCAGTGGCGAGGCCCGGTCCGCGGGGCGCCACGAGGGAGGCAGGGCCGTCCGGCGGCGGTGGTTCTCGGGGTGCTGCGCCTGATTCGTCATCCGCGTCCCGCCCGGACGGCGGGCGTTGCCCCCTGGGCGGCGGCGCCGCCCCTGTGCATCGTCGCCAGCTGTCCGGCGGCACCGTCCGGAGTACCGGCGGGCTCCTCGCGCCCGCCCCGGGCGCAGTGTCCGGGACCTGACGGGACCGGCATGCGGGGGCGATCGGCGCGCAATAGCCTGGTCCGTGCCGGGTGGCCGCGGTGCCTGCATGGCTGCACGGCTGCACGGCTGCACGGCTGCACGGCTGCAATGGTTGCGCCGCCCCGCCGGCAAGGGCGGGTGGGCGGGCACGCGACACGACGTCCGGACCGCACGCCGGCCCGGCCCCGGCCGGAGCCGTGACCTCAGCCGTGGCCGTGGACGGGCGCATGGAGCGAGGTGCCGATGGGCCGGATGGGCCGGATGTCCGGGGTCTCCGGGTGGTTACGCCGCCGTGATCCGCAGCTGCTGGCGGTCCACCGCGCCCTCCGCGTCACCCTGGCGGCCTGCACCGGCTTCTACGTCTGCCGGTACGGCCTGCACGACCGGACGATGGCGACCTACGCCCTGTTCGGCGTCGTGGCAACCGGCGCCCTCTCCCAGCTCGGGGGCGGCCCCCGGGAGCGCGCCCGCACGTTGCTGCTGGTGGTGCCGGCGGCGTACGTCCTGGTCACCACCGGCACCCTGCTGGCCGTGCACGCCTGGTCGGCTGCGCTCGGCATGCTGGTGATCGGGTTCGCCGTCGCGTACGGGTCGGTGGGCGGACCCCGGCTGGTCGGACTGGCCAACGGGCTGCAGCTCTTCTACATCCTCCCCTGCTTCCCGCCGTACGTGCCGGACACGCTGCTGTCCCGGCTGTCCGGGGTGACGATCGGACTGGTGCTGCTGGCCGCCGCCGAACGTGTGGTCTGGCCGGAGCCGACCCCCGTCCGCTACCGCGAGCGGCTGGCGCGCGCCGTCCCCGTGGTGGCCCGGCTGGCCGACAGCGTGGCCGAGGCCTGCGCGGCGCCGCCGGGAAGGGCAGCAGCCGGGCCCTCCGGCGCCCGCGCCGAGCCCGGGACGCCGGAGCCGCAGGAGCCGCTGGAGCCGCTGGCGGCGAGCCGGAAGGCGGTCGAGGGCCTGCGGCCCCTGCGGGTCCCGGTGCTGGAGCGTCCCGCCTCCGCCGGGGCCGTGGACCGGGCACTCACCCACTGCGCCACGGCCCTGCGCTACACCCGGACGCAGCTGGCCCGCGTGGCGACGCTCGGCCCGACGGCCGGCCCGGCACCCGAGAGCGCGGAGCTGCTGCGGGCCGTCGCCCAGGCGCTGCGCGCGGCCGCGCCTGGCCTCGGTCCCCGGGCCGAGCCGCCGGGCACCGCCCGGCTGGAGGCGGCGATCACGGCGTTCGAGGCCGCCCGCGCGGCGCCGGCCGACGGCCCTGGGCCGTCCTCACCCGAGGCCGCCGAGGCCAGGCTGCGGCTGGGCTGTATCGCCCTGGACGCCGCCGAGGGCGCCCGCTTCCTGCTGCTCGCCGTCCGGGTCAGCCGGCGCGCCCCCATCCCGCCCGACCCGCGGCCCACCGCGCCGTGGCGCAGCCCGTTCTGGTACGCCCACGAGCCGGCTCCGGTGCTGTGGTGGCGCAGGTTCCTGGGCCACTTCACGCCCCGTTCGGTCTACTTCCAGAACGCGCTGCGGATCGCCGTCGCCCTGGCCGCCACCCGGCTGCTCGTCGGCGCGCTCGACCTCGCGCACGGCTTCTGGGCGCTGCTCGCCACCCTGACACTGATGCGCACCTGCGCGGCCGACACCCGGATGACGCTGCGTCCGGCGATCACCGGCACCCTGGTCGGCGCGCTGGCCACGGCGCCGCTGCTGTTCGCGGTCGGTGAGCGCCCTGCCTTCTACGCCGCCGCGCTGCCGGTCGCGATGCTGGTCGCGTTCTCTGCCGGACCGCTGCTGGGAGTGGCATGGGGTCAGGGACTGTTCACCGTGGTGGTCGCGATGATCTTCACCCAGCTGGCGCCCACCAGCTGGCGGCTGGCCGAGACCCGGCTGGTCGACGTCGTGATCGGAGCCACCATGGGTACGCTGGCGGGCCTCCTCGCCTGGCCGCGCGGGGGCGGCAGCGAGCTGCGGCGCTCGGTGGCCGGACTGCTCGCCGACAGTGCGCTCGCGCTCCAGGAGACGGTGGCCGTGGTGGCGGGCACCGCAGCCGGGACGCAGGCACTGCGGCGTACCCAGCACACGCTGTACCTCGCCGAGGCCTCCTACGCCCAGTTCCAGGCGGAGCGGCACGACCCGGTGATGGCCGGCGCCAACTGGCAGGCCGCCCTGCTGGCCTGCCAGCACACCACCAGGGGCGCCGAACTGCTCCTCACCCGCTGCCCGCCCGGCTCGCTGTCGCCCTGGCCCCGGACGGTCGAGCGGCTGGGCCGGGACGCCGTACGGGTGGCCGCCGCGTTCCAGCGGCAGAGCCGCGCGGTACGGCTCCGCGGCCGCCCCGGCCGGGGCGACAAGGGCGACGCGGGTGGTGGACGCGACGGGGGCGACCTGGCCGACCCGGGGCTCGCCGAGGCCAGGGAGGTGCTCCTCGGTGAGCGGACGCTGACGGCCCAGCCGCCGGCCGACCCGCTGCTGCTCAACGCCACCGACCTCAGCGTCTGGCTCAGCGGCCTGCTCGACGACCTCGCCGCCATCGCCGCACCGCCGCCGCAGCCGGCCCCGGCGGGCCGTACCCCCTGACCGGCCGGACCGCTGTCGCGCTGTACCCCGCTCGGGCACTTCTCCGTTCAGGCACCGGCCCCGCGCGTGGGAGCACTCGATCTCGCTCCACCTCCACCTCCACCTCGACCCCTGCCTCTACCTCTACCTCTACCTCTACCTCTACGGAATCGAGGAGTCTCATGAGCCTGAAAAGCGGTCGCGGCGCCTTCCTCCACCTCGTGCTGGACGCCGTCGGCTCCCTCCTGGAGACAGTGCTCCAGGCGCACCCCGCCGTCCCACGACCTGATACCGGGCCCCGGTCCCTCCCCGCCCCCGACGGCGGAGAGGGGCCGGGCCTCGCGCTGTCGGTGACGGAACGACGTAGTGGGTCGTAGCCCGGCACGGGACCGCACCGACGACGCCGCCCCACACGACGCCGCCCCACACGACGCCGCCCCGCACGACACTGCGCCGGACAACTACGCCGGACCAGCGAGGATCACTCTCTGGAGCGATGCGGCCGCGCGGCGGAGGCCACGATACTGACCGCGGTCGCCACAAGGGGCGGCGCCCGAGGGGATCGGAAGGGGAGAGGAGCCGACCGTGCCGACAGAACGTCCGGGGGCCGAGCAGGTACGCCGTCACCGTCTGGTCGACGGCGGGATCGCCGTACTGGTGCAACTGCTGGTGGCGATCCCCTTCGTCGTGCCCGGCGCGGCATCGGATGTCACCTGGCAGGCGTTCGCTCTCACCAGCGTCTGCGCATGGGCACTGCTGTGGCGGCGGCGATGGCCGTTCGCCGTGCTGCTGTTCGTCGCCGTGCTCGGCACCGCCGCCGTGCTCTACCGGCGGCCCGGCCAGCCGTTCCCGTACGCCTCGTTCATCGCGCTCTACACCGTCTTCGCGCTCGGCTCGCGCCGCCAGCGGCTGGTGCTGACAGTCCTGGCCGCGCCGACCGTCCTCGCGGTGGAGGTTCTCAAGCACCATGGCAGCCAGGAGATCGCCTTCTATGTGATGGCGTTCGCGGCGGCGGCCGCCTTCGGCACCGCCGCCAGGGTGCGGCAGGAGTACACCGCGAGTGTGGAGGAGCGGGCGCTCCGGCTGGAGGCCGAGCGCGACCTGGAGGCCGGCCGGGCCCGGGCCGAGGCCGAGCGGGCGGCCGCCGAGGAACGGTCCAGGATCGCCCGGGAGATGCACGACGTGCTGGCGCACGCGGTGGTGCTGATGACGGTCCAGGCCGAGGCCGGGCCGCTGATGATCGATCACGCCCCCGAGCGGGCGAAGGCCGCCTTCGAGGCGATCTCCGACGCCGGCCGGGACGCCACCGTCCAGTTGCAGCGGATACTGTCCGCGCTCGGGGGCGGCGAGGGCCCCGGCCGCTCCGCCCCGCGCAGCCCTCAGCCGACCGTGGCCGACATCCCCGGGCTGGTCGCCGCCGTCCGGCGGACGGGCCTGGCGGTCGGCTACGAGGTGCTCGGCGAGCGGCCGCCCGGCGCCGTCCCGCCGGACGTGCAGATCGCCGCCTTCCGCACCGTGCAGGAGGCCCTCACCAACACCGTCCGGCACGCGCAGGCCAGCTCGGTCGCCGTCCGGCTCGTCTGGACGACCGAGCAGTTGGCCGTGACAGTGACGGACGACGGCTGGCACACGGCCGACGGCGGCGGCCCGAGCGGCCTCGGCGGGCCCGAGGCGGCCGGTGCGAGCGGATCCGGCGGCGGCCTGCCAGGAGTCGGCGGGGCGGGCCGGGGGCGGGGCGGACACGGGCTGGTCGGCCTCCGCGAGCGGGCGGCGGCCTGCGGCGGCAGTGCGCTCGCCGGGCCGCGTTCGGACGGCCGGCCCGGCTTCGAGGTCGCACTGCGGCTGCCACTGCCCGTCATGGAGGGCAGCCGGTGACGATCCGGGTGGTGGTGGCGGACGACCAGGAGCTTGTCCGCAACGGCTTCGCGATGATGCTCGACGTCCAGCCCGACATCGAGGTGGTCGGCGAAGCCGCGGACGGCGCGGAGGCCGTCCGGCTGGCGCGCGACCTGCGACCGGACGTCCTGGTGCTGGACATCCGGATGCCGGTGCTGGATGGCATCGAGGCCGCCCGGCTGCTCGCCGCCGAGGGCGCGGGGTGCCGGATCCTCATGCTGACCACCTTCGACATCGACGAGTACGTGTACGACGCCCTCTACGCGGGCGCGAGCGGCTTCCTGCTCAAGACCGTGCGACGGGACGACTTCGTCCAGGCGGTCCGGGTGGTGGCGGGCGGCGAGGCACTGCTCGCACCCTCGGTGACCAGGCGTCTGATCTCCGACTACACCAGGCGGCTGCCCCGCTCCGAACCTTCCGGTACTGCCGGCCCGGCCGGTGCCCCTGGTCCGGCCGATCCGGGCGACCGGGGTGGGCCGTCGGCCGTGGCGGCCGTGGATGTGCCGGCCGTGGACGTGGACGGCCGGCTGGACGTGCTCACCGCGCGGGAGCGGGAGACGCTGCGCTGCCTGGGCCAGGGCCTGTCCAACACGGAGATCGCCGGCGCGCTCTTCGTCTCCGAACACACCGTCAAGACCCACGTCAGCCGCATCCTCGCCAAGCTCGGCCTGCGTGACCGCGCGCAGGCGGCGATCTGCGCCTACGAGACGGGGCTCGTGGTGCCCGGCTGCGCATGAGCACCTCGGCCGGCCCTGGCCTGCGCATCGCCGGGACGATCCCGGCGAGTCCCTCCCGGGAGTGACGTCCCACTCCACGTCACTCCCCGGAGTGGCCCGACAGTTCACTCCCGGCGGCGATTCGCGCGACCACCCCGACGGCAAATCATGGTGCCGCGGCGGCCACTCCGACCGCCGCGACCACACCATGACCACCAACTCGACGGAGCCGCACCATGCAGCCCACGCCCGCACAGACCGGACCCATCCGGCCCCCACACCGCCGTACCAGCAGCCGTCGCAGCGCGAGCCTCCGGGGGAGGGCAGCCGCCGTCCTCGCGCCGGCGCTGGCAGCCGCGCTCGCCCTGGCGGCTGCGACACCGGGCGACGCGGCCGCGCGCTGCCCGGCCGAGCAGCGCGGCAGCCTGATCTCCGCGGTGCCGCTCACCGAGCTCACCCGGGCGGCCACCGCCGACTACCTGACCCAGCACGGCCTCCCCTCCCCCGTGCCGGCCGTCGGCACCACGACGTACCGGCTCGTCTACCGCACCGTCGACGCCGAGGGCCGGCCCACCACGGCCTCCGGACTGCTCGCGCTGCCGGCCGACGGCCGCCGGCTGCTGCGCGTCGTCGCCTTCGAGCACGGCACCATGACCGCACGCGCCGACGCCCCGTCGGTGGGGCCCGACGCACGCGCCGAGAGCCTGCTCTTCGCCGGCGCCGGGTACGCCACCGTCGCTCCGGACTACCTCGGCCTCGGCGTGGGTCCCGGGCTCCACCCCTACGCGGACGTCCGCTCGGAGACCACCGCCTCGGTGGACATGCTCCGCGCCGCCCGGGCCTTCGCCGCCCGGCAGAGCCGGCAGCTCGACCAGCAGGTCCTGATCACCGGGTTCTCCCAGGGCGGTCCGGCGGCAATGGCCCTGGGCCGCGCGCTGCAGTCGGGCGCCGACCCGTCCTTCCGTCCGGCCGCGCTGGCGCCGATCAGCGGCCCCTACGACGCCCAGCACGCGGAGATGCCCGCCGGGCTGTTCACCAACACGCTGGACCCGAAGCACGCCGCCTACTACTTCGCGTACTGGGTGGTGTCGATGAACCGGCTGCACCACCTCTACGACAACCCGGCCGAGGTCTTCCAACAGCCTTACGCCACCACCGTGGAGAGCCTCTTCGACGGCAACCACAGCAGTGGTGAGGTCCTCGCCGGGATTCCCGACACCCCTCAGCAGTTGCTGACCCCCGCCTTCATCGAGCAGGCCGCCCATCCGAGCGGCGCGCTACTGGGGGCCCTGCGCGCCCAGGACACCACCTGCACCGACTGGGCCCCGCGCGTCCCCGTCCGGCTCTACGCCGCCAGTGGGGACAGCGATGTGACGATCCTCAACGCCCACCACTGCGCCGATGCCCTGCGCTCCCACGGCGTGGACGCGCAGCTGCTGGACGTCGGCGCCCTGGGGCACTCACCGTCCAAGCGTGCCTCGCTGCCCCAGATAGCCGAATGGTTCCGGTCCCTGCTCCCCGCCGGGTGACGGGCCCGCATCCGTCGCCTGCCCGGGCGGGCAACCCCGACAGGTGGTGAGGCCGCGTCCCCGTACGGCAGTTGCCGGCCGGGGGCGCCACGCCGGGCCGCGCCGACCGCCCCACCCCCGGCGGCGCACGTCCCGACAGCGCACGACCCGACGGCGCACGGCCAAGCGGCCCTGTTCAGCCTGCTGGACCGGCTCACCGCCACCCGCGCCCGGGTCATCACCGGCCTGCACGAGACCCTCGTCCAGACGAGCCGGCCGCCGCACTCGTCGGCAGACACCCGCCGGTGCGCGGCCCGGCGGCCGGCTTCGTGTACCGCTGATTCACCGACCGCGCCGCCCGCGCGATCCAGCCGCCCGACGAACACCCGCACCACTCCCGGGTCTTCGTGGCCGACCTCCAGGCGGTCGCCGCCAGCCGCGCTCGTCAGGTGGTCGCGAAGAGGGCGGCCCGGCGGGGGTGAGGGAGGGCGTAGACATCGACCGTCGACCGGTTGGTGGTCACCTGGAGGACAACGCTGCCGTCGAGGGCGGCGGTGGTGAACTCCGGTCGCCCCGGGGCTGATCCGAGGAGGCCGGTGGCTGCTGCGGCTCCGGCCGGGTCCCAGGTGCTCAGCAGCCGGACCCGGATCCACTCCGGCTGCAGCTCCGCCTCCGGCCCCTCGACGCCGAGCAGGAAGTCGCCGTCGGCGGCGAACAGGCCGTTCTCGGCGGCCAGCTGGTGCCAGCGCGCGTTCACCCGCGCGATCAGCTGCGGGCTGCTCCGGGGCACGCTCTCGTGGATCAGGCCGTCCTCGGGACGGGCACCGATGTCCCAGCAGGCCGCCGGGCACGGCAGGACTCCTGCGGCGTCGGCGGGTAGAGCGGGCTCGGCGCGTACAGCGGGGTCGGCGGCGTCACCGGCATCGACGGCGTCGACGGCAGGCCCCTGGAGCACACCTATGCCACCGCGCGCCAGGAGCTCCGTCACCCGCTCGTGGTGGCGACGCCGGCGCTCGGCGCGGCGGGCGTCCGCGAGGGCAAGCAGGGCCACCAGCAGCCGGAACGCCTGGGCGAGTTCGCTCTCCGGCAGGTCCGCGATCCGTCGAAGCCGGCCGCCGAGCCCGCCGTCGGCCGGCCGGGTGAGCAGGACGGCCGGGGTCTGGTCGGGCCGCAGTCCTGCGCGGGCGATGCCGTCGGCGGCGTCCTCGTCGGTGGTGCCGGCTCGGAGGCACTCGTCGGCCAGCTCGCGGAGCCTCAACCGCCCGGACTCGGGCTCCAGCGCGAGGAATTCTTCGACGCGCTCGTGCATCGGGAGCGGGCTCCGGACGGGGCCGGCCGACACCGGTGGGATTTGCATCGGTTCACTGCCTTTGCGGTAGATGTCGCTTCCTGGAATGTACGCCCAGGCCTGCCCCGGACCTTCAGCTGGTCCCCCGACTTCGTACAGCCTGCTCCCAGCTGACGCCGCACCGGATACCGCCGCGCGGCACCGCTCTCGCGCCCCGGCCTGGCATCGGCGCAGGTCGGCCGACTGCCGCGCGCCGGGGCGCGTACCAGGGCGGCATGATCGAAGCCGTCGGCACGCGCAGGCATGGCCGTCCGGCGCCGGGGGTAGAGCTCGCCCGACTCTCGATGATCCGATGAGCAGTACAGATGACTGCGGGAAGGAGGGGGTGACGACGGAGAGGACGGGACGAAGGGAGAGACCGTGTTCCCACTCGATCCACCTTCTCCTCAGCTCAACTGACCACCAATCATCTCGGAGAGGCGAGCCATGACCAGACCCGTCAGCAGCGCCACGACGTGCACCGTGATACCGGGGACCCACTTACCGCTCCCGGCCCGCCGGGATCCCCTGGCCCAGGCGATCGAACAGCACACCCGCGACCGGGCAGTGAACTCCCGGTTGGTTCGCGGTGACGTCGCGGCAAAGCCACCGGCCCGCGACCCTCGCGCAAAGTCCCTGACCGGCGGCTACAGCCACAGTTCCCCACCCGCGCCGGAGCCGACCGCCGACCGGGCCGCCACCGGGCGCGCCGCGCGGCCCCGTCCCCTTGGCTTCGGTACGGAGCAGCGCCGGCCAGCCGTCGCCGCCCCCGCCGCCCCCGCAGCCACGGCAGCACCGGCGGCCCCGGCGGCTACAGCCACAGACCCGTCGCCCCGGCTCCGCCGGCGCTTCGCGCGCCCATAGCGGACCTTCGACGCCCAGCGCCCGCGCCCACCGGGTGACCGCGCGGACGACCGACGCGACGGAACCCGGCTCCACGACCGACCCAGCGGTACACGGGGCGAGGAACGGCCGGCGCAGCAGCCGGACACCGAACACCAGACGCGACCCAGGAGTACGCGATGACCCATGCCGAAACACACGCCGAAACGCACGCCGTGGTACTGGGCGCCGGCTTCGCCGGGCTGGTCACGGCCCGGGTGCTGGCCGATCACTTCACCGCCGTGACGATCGTCGAGCGGGACGACTGGGCGGGCGTCGGCCCCCGCCGGGGAGTGCCGCAGGGGCGCCATGCGCACGCGTTCCTCGCCAAGGGCTACGAGATCCTGGAGACCCTCTACCCCGGGGTTACCGAGGAGCTCTTCCAGGACGGCGCCCGCCACGTCGACTTCCTCGCCGACGTCCGCTTCGGCTTCCACGGACACGTGCTCACCCAGGTGCCCACCGGGCTGCAGGCGCTGCTGGCCAGCCGGCCGTTCTTCGAGGGCCACCTGCGTCGGCGCACCCTGGCCCTGCCCAACGTCCGGCTGCTCGGCGACCACGAGGTCACCGGGGTCACCACCGAGCGGCGCGCCGTCACCGGCGTCAGAATCTGCCCCCGGGGCCGCGACCGGGAACGGACCCTGGCGGCCGACCTGGTCGTCGACTGCCTCGGGCGCAGCGGTCGCAGCACGGCCTGGTTGGACGAACTTGGCTTCGCCCGCCCCCGGGAGGAGCGCACCCGGGTCGATCTGACGTACGCGAGCAGGCATCTTCGGCTCTCCGGGACCGCGCCCTCGGGTGACCGCATCGTCGTGGTGGGCGCGCAGCCGGGCCGGCCGACCGGGCTGGCGCTCTCCGAGCAGGAGCGCGGCCAGTGGGTGCTGTCCCTGTACGGCTACGGCACGCATGCTCCGCCGGCCGACCCCGAGGGGTTCCTGGAGTTCGCGCGGCGCCTGGCGCCGCCGGACGTCTGGGCGGTGATCCGGGACGCCGAACCGCTCGACGACGTCGCGGTGTACCGCTTCGCGCACTGCACCCGACGGCGCTACGACCGGCTGGCGGACCTCCCCGCGGGTATGGTCGCGGTCGGGGATTCCCAGTGCAGCCTCAACCCGGTGTACGGGGCCGGGATGACCTCCGCCGCCCTCCAGGCCCTGGCGCTCGGGCGGTGCCTGCGGGGGATGACGCCCGCGATGCGGGCCGGCAAGGAGCTCCCGAAGCACTACTACCGGGCGTCCGCACGGCTGATCACCCAGCCGTGGTGGTTCTCCGTACTGGGTGACCACCTGTTGCCCGAGGTGCCCGGGAAACGCCTGCCGGGGATGGCGCTGATCAGGCGCCACCTGCTCAGGATGCTCAGCGCCGCCGAGCACGACGGGTATCTGGCCACCGCCGTGATGGAGGCCTTCGGCCTGGTCGCGCCGGCCCACCGGCTGGTGGCACCGAGGGCGTTGATGCACACCTGGCGACCCGGACGCTGATGCGCACCCGGCGGGCCCGGCAGCCGCAGCCGGTGCCGCCCGGTCTACCGTGGGCGGGTGCACACCGTCGAGCTGACCTGCGATCCCACCCTGGAAGCCGCCGTACGCGGGCTCTGGCAGCGGCTGTCCGAGGGCGGCGTACCGAGTCTCGCCCATAACACCCACCCCTCGCACCGCCCGCACCTGACCATGGCGTCCTTCGGCACGATGCCGGCCGGTGCGCCGGCACTGCTCAACGAGCTGCTGGCGGCGGCGCTTCCGCTGCCCGTGCGGCTCACCGGGCTGGTGTCGTACAGCGCGCGGAGCCGGCGGCGGGTGCTGTCCTGGGCGGTGGTGCCGACGGTGGAGCTGATGGTCCTGCACCGTGAGGTGTGGCGGATCCTGTCGGGGGCCGGCGAGCCCAACCCGTTCTACCTGCCGGGCCGCTGGTCGCCACACGTCGGGCTGACCAGGCGGGTGGAGCCGGCGGAGCTGGCCACGGCGCACGAGATCGTCGGCCGGCTGCCGGACGTGTCCGGCCTGTTCGACGCGGCCCGCAGCTACGACAGCGAGTCCCGCACGCTCCTCACGCTCGGCGTACCGGAGTTCGACGGTGTGGGGCTGCGGGTCGCGGAGCGCGGCGAGTAGGCCCGAACCGGTCAGGGAGATGCCGGTGGACCCGGACGGCGCGAAGCGGCGCCGGCACCCGGGTTCGGTGCCCACGCCGCGCCGCGCCGCGCACAACGCCTCACACACCTCGTACGCCTCGTACGTGACGTACGTCGTGTGCGTCGTGCACGTCGCATGCTTCGCGTACCGGGCGTTCCCTGGTGCGGGTCAGCGGTTCGTGTAGACGCTGTCCATGAACTCGATGATCTGCCGGTCGGTCAGGCGGTTGCCCTCGCGGTGGCCCATCGCGAGGTCGGCCTCGCTGATCATGCCGACCAGGCGCTCACCGTCGATCACCGGGATGCGGCGGATCTGGTGCTGCTCCATCTTCTTGAGCACCGCGTCCATGTCGTCGTCGGCCCGCACGCAGTGGAGATGGCCCGCCATGTCCATCGCCTTCATCGAGGCCGGGTCCTTGCCCTCGGCGATACATCGGACCACGATGTCACGGTCCGTGATGATTCCCTTGAGCTTCTCGTCGCTGCCGCAGATGGGCAGCGCTCCGACGCCCATGTCGCGCATCATCCGGGCGGCGTCCGCGAGGGACTGCTCGGCGCGGACGCACTGGGCTCCACCGTGCATGATGTCACGGGCTGTAATCACTGGAATGTCCTCCTCGGGCTGCCCCGCCGGCTCCGACCCTTCCACTTCGGGACGGACAATCCGGGACAGAATGTGACAGTCCGCTCACCATAGACAGAGCGCGGCCGACCCGCGAGACGATCTAGGACACCGCCCGGCCCGAATGCCGGAGTTCGAGCGTGCAGCACTTCGCGCCGCCGCCCGACTTGAGCAACTCGGAGAGATCGACCGGGATCGGCTCGAAGCCCTGGGCCGCGAGCCGGGTGGCCAGCCTCCGGGCGGCGGAGGGGAGCAGCACATGACGGCCGTCCGAGACGGCGTTGAGGCCGAAGACCTCGGCGTCGGCACGCTCGGCCAGGATGGCGCCGGGGAAGAGCGCGCGCAGCGCGGCCCGACTCTCCGGGGAGAACGCCCCCGGGTAGTACATGACCTGGTCGTCGTCAAGGACGGCGAGCGCGGTGTCGAGGTGGTAGAAGCGCGGGTCGACGAGGGTGAGGCTGACCACCGGGACGCCGAACAGGGCGCGGGCCTCGGCGTGCGAGGCCCGCTCGGTACGGAAGCCCGTACCGGCCAGCACCACCCCGCCGGCCACCAGGTGGTCACCCTCCCCCTCGTTGACGTGGTCGGCCTGGCGGACCTCGCGGAAGCCGCGGGTACGGAACCAGCGCTGGTACGCGTCGGATTCGGGGACCCGCTGGGAGTGCCGGAAGTTCGCGACCAGGACGCGCCCGTCCAGGACGGTGGCGCCGTTGGCGGCGAACACCATGTCGGGCAGGCCGGGCACCGGTTCGATCAGCTCGACGGTGTGGCCGAGGCTGACGTAGGTCGCGTACAGGCGCTCCCACTGGCGGATCGCGAGCGGGGTGTCGGTGGGGGTGGCTGGGTCCATCCACGGATTGATGGCGTAGTCGACGGTGAAGTGCGTCGGACGGCACATCAGGTAGCGCCTGGGCCGGGCGGTGCGCGCCGGAGCGTGGGGCGGCATGCGGTGTCTCCTCCGTCTGTGTACATGACATCCAGGCGGCTTCCCGCTCGGGCCCCGCGCCACACCTCCGGCGGCCGGGGCCTGCGCCACACTTCCCGCCGGCCTGCGCCTGCCGTGCCGGCATCCTGCGCCCGGCCGGCCCCCGGACCCCGGGTGCCACGACCCGGCCACGGAGCTGCCACCGGGCTGCCATCGCTCCCCCCAGCACTCCCCCACCCGACCGGCACGGCGGTGCGAACCGGGGCCGTGCACGGTAGCCTCCGGCTGTGGCGACGATCAACGAGATCGACCGGGCATTGTTCGACCGCGTGGCGCTGGCACGGCTGCGCGGCACCCAGTCCTGGCTGCCCGGCCTCAGCAGATCGGCCAACCACGGGATGCTCTGGTTCGGGTCGGCGGCCCTCTTGGCGGCGGTGGGCGGCCGGTCCGGGCGGCGCGCGGCACTGCGGGGCATCGGCTCCCTGGCGATCGCCTCCGCCACCGCCAACATCGCCGCCAAGCGGCTGACCCGGCGCCCCCGCCCGGCACTCACGCACGTCCCGCTGGTCCGTCAGCTCCTCAGGCAGCCCTTCACCACGTCCTTCCCCTCCGGCCACTCGGCCTCCGCCGCCGCCTTCGCCACCGGTGTGGCACTGGAATCCCCGCTGCTGGGAGCGCTCGTGGCACCGGTGGCCGGGGCGGTGGCGGCCTCCCGGGTGTACGTCGGCGCGCACTACCCGGGCGACGTCGTGGCCGGGATCGCCCTGGGCGCCGGCGCGGCCGCGCTGACGCTGCGCTGGTGGCCCAGGACCGCCGACCGCCCGGTGCCGGCCGCCCCGCCGCCGGCGGACGTCCCCGCCCTGCCCGAGGGCGCGGGCCTGTCCGTCGTGGTCAACCGTTCGTCCGGGTCGGGCGCACTCGACCTCTCCGGCGCCGCGAGCCCCGACGAGCAGCTGCGCCGTCTCCTTCCGAAGGCCGACATCCGGCTCTGCGAGGAGGGCGAGGACCTGGCCGGGCTGCTGGAGTCGGCCGCCGACCGCGCCGAGGCGGAGGGCGGTGCGCTCGGGGTCTGCGGGGGCGACGGCACCGTCAACCTGGCCGCCGAGATCGCCGCCCGGCGCGGCCTGCCGCTGGCGGTCTTCCCCGGCGGGACGCTCAACCACTTCGCGGTCGACCTGGGGATCAGCTCGGCGGACGCTACCGCGGACGCGGTCGAGGCGGGCAGCGGCTGCGCGGTCGACCTGGGGCTGGCCGCGCACGGCTCCGGCCGCGAGGTCTTCGTCAACACCTTCAGCATCGGCGTGTACCCCGAGCTGGTCCGGATGCGGGAGCGGCTGGAGGGGCGGACCGGCAAGTGGCCGGCGCTCGCCGCAGCCGTGGTGCAGGTGCTGGCCGCCGCGGAGCCCGTCGAGCTGGAGGTCTCCGGCACACCTCGGCGACTGTGGCTGCTCTTCGCCGGCAACGGCTCGTACGACCCGCCCGGCTTCGCCCCCACCCACCGCACCGCGCTCGCCGACGGGCTGCTGGACGTCCGCGCCGTCGACGGCAGCGCGCCCTTCGCACGCACCCGGCTGACGGGGGCCTTCCTCTCCGGCACCCTCGCCCGCTCCCGCGTCTACCGGGCGGCGCGGCTCACCGCCCTGGAGGTGACCTCGCTCGGCAGCGCGCGGCAGATCGCCGTCGACGGCGAGGCCGTACCCGCCACCGGCAGCCTGCGCCTGGCCAAGGCCAGGGCGGGCCTGACGGTCTACCGGCCCCGGCATCCCGATGCCCCCTGAACCACGGCCCCGGCCGCGCCGCGCCGACCAAGCGCGGCGCCGGGCCGGTGCCGCGCCCGGCCGCCGGCCCGATCGGCGGCCGACCGTGAACCCGCGGCAGTCCGCCGGCCAGGGCCCCGACCCGGACCGGACCGGACCGCCCGCGACGAGACTCCCGAGGAACGCGCCGACCGCAGGTGGAACGAGACCCTCCAGGAGGTTCGGGTCGCGCAGACCGGCGCGCAGATCCTCTTCGGATTCCTGCTGAGCGTCGCCTTCACCCCCCGCTTCGCCGCGCTGGCCCACCTTCGACCAGTCCCGGTACGTGATCACGGTCGTCCTCGGCGCGCTCGCCACCGGTACCTTGATCGCCCCGGTCTCCTACCACCGGCTGCTCGCCGGCCGCCGGCTCAAGGCCCAGCTGGTCGACGCCGCCGGACGGCTGGTCTCGGTCGGGGTGACGCTGCTCGCCCTCACGGTGAGCTGCTCCCTGCTGCTCCTGCTCCGGGTGGCCACCGGATCCGGCCTCGCCTGGGCCCTCACCGGTGCGGTGATGCTCTGGTTCGCGACGTGCTGGCTGCTGATGCCCGTCCTGCTGCTGCACAGGCGCACCCGGGACCGCGGTCGCTCAGGCCGCCCGTGCACTCACCGGCGGCGGGCTGGCGCGGCGCGGGCAGGTCGGCACGAGGGAGGCGGGAAGGCAGCGCAGAGGTGGGAAGGCGGAAGGTCACCAGCGGACGGCGGAGAAGTCGATCGGCTGCGGTCGCAGGCCCTGGGCGCGGGCCGTGAGCCCCTTCAGGCGCCGTGCCATCTCCTCGGCCGGCAGGCGCCTGCGGTCCCCGTGGCCGGGCAGCAGCCACTCGAAGCGCAGCCGGTCCACCGTCCGGGCGAGCGAGGTGGCCAGCTCCTCGATGGAGTACCAGGTGACGCTCTCCACCACCTCGATGTCCTCGGTGGCACGCGACCAGTAGAGGCTGTCGCCGCTGAAGCAGTACCGCTCGTCGGCCACGAACAGCACACTGCCCCTGGTGTGTCCGGGGAACGGGTACGCGATCACGCCCTCCGCGACCTTCACCGGCTCGATCCCGCTCAGCACCCGGTCCGCGCCGGGGGCGGCCTCCCGGTCGCCCTCGTGGATCCAGAGCCGGGCACCGAAGCGGTCGGCGTAGCGCCGGCCGTGCGCCGCGTGGTCCCGGTGGGTGAGCAGGACGTCGGTGACGGGGCCCAGCGCCTCGTACCGGTCGGCGAGTTCGGCGCTCCAGCGCGGGGTGTCCACCAGCAGGTTCCCGGAACCGCGGCGCAGCAGGTAGGAGTTGGCGCCCGCGGTCTGCCGGGAGTTGTGCCCGCAGAGGTAGAGGCCCTCGTCCAGGGGCAGCGGGAACGGATCCAGCGCCGGGTCCAGCCGCCGGCCGGGAGGGCGGATCGAGCGGGTCGGGCAGGCGTAGGCGGCGGCGTGCAGCTGCCGGGTCTCGGCCTCGTCGCGCGGCTGGCGGACGACCTCGGAGCGGCCGCCGATCTCGTGGATCAGCTCCGGGGCGAGCTGGCGGGCGACGTCGCAGTTGGTGCAGCGGCCGTCCACGTACCAGCCCCCGGGCGGCGCGGCCTCGTCGGCGGGTACACCGCCGGCGGCGGGCGCCCGGACGGCACGGCCGGCTGCGACGGCGCCTGCGCCTGTGTCTGCGCCTGTGTCTGCGTCTGCGTCTGCGTCTGCGGGCAGGGATGCTTCGTCGTTCATGGCTGCGCCCCCTCGCGGTGCGGCCGGCGGTCGGCCGCACCCCTCCATGGTCGACGCGTCGGGCACGAAGTAGGAAGGGGCCCCGCCCCTTGCCGTTCGCGCGGGATGCTGCTCCGCGGCGTGCCCTGACCCCCACTCACCACCGGTACCACCGCCGCCTTCTGGCGCCGCGCCCCCGCCTCCTGGCGACCCGGCCGCGGCGAGTGGCCAAGCTCACGCCCCCGGACGGGCCACCTACGGTCGCGTAGGTCACTTCATGCAGTGAACTATCTACCTCATGCCCGACCACCAGGAGATCCTTGACCTCAGTTCGTACGCCGCCCTCGGGGACAGCTTCACCGAGGGCCTCAACGACCCCGGACCGGACGGGGCCTTCGCCGGCTGGGCGGACCGGCTGGCGGGGATACTCGCCGAGCGACGCCCGCCCGGTGACTTCCGGTACGCCAACCTGGCGGTGAGAGGCCGGCTGCTCGACCAGGTCACCGCCGAACAGGTGCCGCAGGTCCGGCGGATCCAGCCGGACCTGGCGACCTTCTGCGCCGGCGGCAACGACATCCTGCGCCCCGGCAGTGACCCCGACGAGGTCGCCGAGCGCTTCGAGGCCGCCGTCCTGGAGCTGCGCGAGTACGCGGGGACGGTACTGATCTGCACCGGGTTCGACACCCGCGGCGTGCCGGTCCTGCGCCACCTGCGCGGCAAGATCGCCACCTTCAACGGCCACCTGCGGGCGATCGCCGACCGTAA
The DNA here is from genome assembly GCF_044457565.1 of Kitasatospora sp. NPDC050543. NCBI lineage: Bacteria > Bacillati > Actinomycetota > Actinomycetes > Kitasatosporales > Streptomycetaceae > Kitasatospora > Kitasatospora sp. NPDC050543. The sequence continues at coordinate 36,334 of NZ_JBITGZ010000048.1, forward strand.
CGGCTGCGCGGTCGCGGACCTCTGGTCACTGCGGGCGGTGCACGACCGCCGGGCCTGGAGCGAGGACCGGCTGCACCTCTCCCCCGAGGGTCACCAGCGGGTCGCGCTGCTCGCCGCCCGCTCGCTGGGCCTGCCGGTGGCCGAGGAGCCGGACGCGCCGTGGCCGGCCCGGCACACGCCCAGCACCGCCGAGCAGCGCCGCGAGAACATCCAGTGGGCGCGCAGCTACCTGCTGCCCTGGGTCGGGCGGCGGCTGCGTGGCGAGTCCTCGGGCGACAACGTCGAGGCCAAGCGCCCCGAACTGCTCCCGCTCTAGCGACTGCCCCGCCGTCCCGGACGGCGGGGCAGTGCGGTTTCGAGGGCAGCTCCGGTGGTCCGGGAGCTGTTCGTCGGGGGGTGATGTGGCGGGGGCCACGTTCGGGAGTGGGGTTCGGTGGCGGGGCGGGCTCGGGTGGTGACCGTGTGTCGACGGTGTGGGCGGGCTCACAGCACTTCCGGTGTGAGCCACGCCATCGAAT
>NZ_JBITGZ010000049.1:0-22408 GCF_044457565.1 Kitasatospora sp. NPDC050543
GGCCCGAGGCCCGCCCGCCGGAGGGCGGGGGCCGTCGACGGGGACTCGCGCGGGCGGGGCGTGGCCCCCCCCCCCGCTCCCGGCCCCCCGGGCCCGGGCGGGGGCCGCCGACCGGGAGGGGGCGGGGCCGCCGCCGTGGCCCCGCCCCCTCCCGGTCGGTGGACGGTGCGGACCGCGGACGCCGGTCAGCGCTCCCGCAGGCCTTCCGCGAGGGCCGCGGGCGAGATGAAGTCCGTGTGGGTGCCGGCGGCGGTGCAGGCGTACGCGCCGGCGATCGAGCCGCTGCGGGCCGCGTCGGCGACGGGCCGCCCGGCGAACCAGGCGTGCAGGAAGCCGGTGACGAAGGCGTCCCCGGCACCGTTGGTGTCCACGACGGGGCGTCCCGGGTCGACCGCCGGGAAGTGCTGGACGCGGCCGGGTTCCTCGCGGGTGAGCAGGTAGCAGCCGTCGGCGCCGGCGGTCGCGGCGACCACGGTGGCCCGGCCCTCGCCGAGGATCCCCCGCATGACCTCCTCGTGCCGGCCCCGGCAGCCGGCCACGGAGAGGAAGACCAGGTCGGAGTTGACGGCGTAGTGCCGGTGGTGCGGGTTCCGGCCGTCCCAGTCGTGCAGGTCGGTGGAGCTGGTCAGGCCGAGCCGGCGGACGTCCTCGTACATGTCGCGATTGGGGCCCGTGATCGAGAGGTGGACGTGCCGGGCGCGCTCCAGGTGCGGCAGGTAGAAGTCCCGTGGCAGCCTCAGCTCCGCCGGGTGCCGGCCGTCGTAGAAGGAGAACCGCCGCCCTTCGGCGTCCACCAGGTTGACCGCTCGCGAGGTGCCGTGCGGCGAGAGGACATGGCTGAACGGCAGGCCCTGGCGGGCGTACTCGGCGAGGATCAGGTCGGCCTGCGGGTCCGCTCCGAGGTGGTCGATGAAGGCGGTGCGCAGTCCAAGGCGGTGGGCACCGAGGGCGACCCCGTTGCCGGTGTGGGCCACGTAGTCGCGGACGGGGGGCACGTGGCGCGAGTCGGCGTCCGGGATCTCCAGCGCGTCGACCCGCACGATGGTGTCGACGCCGGCTCCGCCGACGACGAGAAGGTCGAACTCCGTCACGCTTGCGCTCCTTCGGCTGGTCGACCGGTGATCGGGGGCCGCTGCTCCGGCGCCCGATCGGCAGCAGGAGTCAAGCAGCAGACTGGGGCGGACGCAATGCCTTTCCGAAAGTTGCAGCAAGTTCTTCCGACCGCACGCGGCGCTCCCGGCACGGGTGCCGATGAGGGTCCGCGGCGATCTGGTCGACATGCGTGGCGAGGTGCTGGGCGGCGGGTCGTCTCCGGCCTGCCGCGCGCCTGCTCGAACGACGTGGCCGTGTGGCCCCGCCGGCCGATCACCGGGCCGCATAGGGTGGAACCCATGACCTCCGGATACCGGCCCGTACCCGCGCGGGTGGCCACGCCCACCGACATCGACGCCATCGTCGAGACCCTGACCAGCGCGTTCTTCGAGGACCCGCTGTGGGGGCCGGCGTTCCCCGACGTCGAGCGGCGGGCCGCCCAGGCCGCGGCGATGTGGCGGCTCTACGTCACCTCGGCGCTGCGCTATCCGTGGACCCTCGTGACCCCCGGCGCGGAGGCGGCCGCCGTGATGATCCCACCCGGCGGCACGGAGCTGACGCCCGAGGAGGAGGACGGCCTGGAGAACCTGCTGGCCGCCATCGCCGGCCCCGAGCAGGCCGGGAAGATCATGAAGATCTGCGACCAGCTCGAAGCGGCACACCCCCGCGAACCGCACTTCTACCTGACCCTCCTCGGGACCCACACCGCCCATCGCGGCCAGGGCCTCGGCATGGGACTGCTGGCCGAGGGCCTCAACCGGGTCGACGCGCTCGGCGCCTCCGCCTACCTGGAGTCCTCCAACCCCGTGAACACCCCGCGCTACGAGCGGCTCGGCTTCGCCGCCCGGGCCCGGATCACCACCGCCACCGGCCATGTCGTGACCACCATGTGGCGCCCGGCCCGCCCGGTCGGCTCCACCCGGGTCCAGGCTCCCTGACCACCCGGCCGGCCGTCCCCGGCGGATCTGCCTCACCCGGCCGCGCCCCTGGTTCCTGACTTCACGTCAGGGCTGCCCGGGCCGCGCGAACTTCCAGCGCACGGTGCCGCTAGGATCTTCCGATCATGAACGCAAGCGCAGGAATCACGATGGTCGCCATCCCGCCCGGCGAGGTGACGCTGTCGGACCGGCGGACGCGGCGCAGCTGGTCGGTCGAGCTGGCGCCCTACCGGCTGGCGGCCCATCCGGTCACCCAGGCGCAGTACGAGGAGCTCACCGGCCGGCGGCCGAGCGCCGCCCACGGCGACCGCCTGCCCGTCGAGGGTGTCTCCTGGTGGGACGCCGTCCGGTTCTGCAACGCCCTGTCCGAGCGCGACGGCTTCGCGCCCGCCTACCGCCTCCGCGAGGACGCCGAGGGCGACGGCGCAGGCCCGGGCCGGAGCGGCGGAGTGCGCGTCGAGTGGGATGCCGCCGCCGACGGGTACCGGCTGCCGACCGAGGCCGAATGGGAGTACGCCTGCCGCGCCGGTACCACCGGACCGCACTACGGGCCGCTGGACGAGATCGCCTGGTACCGCGGCAACTCGCAGGAGCGCATCCACGACGTGGGCGGCAGGCGACCCAACCCGTGGGGCCTGTACGACATGCTCGGCAACGTCTGGGACTGGTGCTGGGACGTCTACGACGCCGAGGTCTACGGCACCTACCGGGTGCTGCGCGGCGGCGGCTGGTTCGACGAGCACTGGAGCTGCCGTGCCTCCGCACGCCGCCGCAGCCACCCGAGCTACCAGGTCGACGACGTGGGATTCCGGATCGCCCGCTCCCCGGCGCGCTGACCCGCGCCACGCGGGGTGACGGCTCTTCTCTTCTGACGGTGACTTGCCACTGTGCACACTCGGTCCGCAGCTTGGACACCCGGGTGTCCTGCGGGGTGCCCGGGTGAACCGCACGGTCAGGAGGTGCGGTTCACCCGGGGCGTCGGCGGCCCGGAGGGGGAGCCCGGGAACGGCGCGACGCGGGGACGACCGGCCGGAGGGGAGCCGGCCGGCGGGACGCGAACCGGCACAGGGCTGCCGGTCCACGCCTGACAGGGAGCGGGGTCCTCGGTGGGACGGCCATCGGACCACGCACTCCGTGAATCGTTCGGCGGCACCGCCCTGATGGGCCGCGCCGCAGACCGATATGAGTGATCGTAGGAGCGGCGCGGCGCCAAATCCGCCGTGCGCAGAGCCCGCTGAGCAACCCCTAAGGTTCCGCTTAGGTCCGGGTGCCCGCTCGCCGCTGCCTGACGGGCCGACCGGTTCCCACCGAGCGGTCAGGCCCTGACCTGGTAGGCCGTGTGGGCTACGGTGTGCGCCATGACGTCCGTCCTCGTCGTCGAAGACGACCCGATCATCCGCGCAGCCCTGATCGAGGTGCTGACCGCCCACGGCCTCGTGGTGCGCAGTTCTCCCGACGGCTTCGGCGCCCTGCGAGAGATCACCCGGTGGCAGCCCGACGCGGTCGTGCTCGACCTCGGTCTGCCCGACCTGGACGGCGCGGATGCCCTCAAGATGATCCGCGGCCTGTCCCAGGTGCCGGTGGTGGTCGCCACCGCCCGCGACGACGACCGGGAGATCATCAGGCTGCTCAACGCGGGAGCCGACGACTACCTGGTCAAGCCGTTCTCGGGTGGCCAGCTCGTCGCCCGCCTCGCCGCCGTGCTCCGGCGCTGCGGGGCTCCCCCGGGATTGCAGGGAGCGCCCGGGGCCGGCGACCTCGGCGTGTCCGAGCCGCACGGGACCCCGCTGGTCGTGGGCGAGCTGCGGGTCGACCCGAACGCGCGTACCGCGCATCTCGCCGGACGCGAGCTCGGCCTGACGCGACGTGAGTTCGACCTGCTGGCATTCCTGGCCGGCAACGTCGGGCGGGTGGTCTCCAAGCGGCAGCTGATCACAGAGGTGTGGCGCCAGCCGTACGTGGACGAGCAGACCGTCGTCGTGCACCTGTCCTGCCTGCGCAGGAAGCTGGGCGAAAGCGCCTCCCTGCCACGCTACCTGCACACCGTCCGGGGTGTGGGCGTGAAGTTGGTGTCACCGCGATGAGGGCCACCCTGGCCATGGTCGCCCTGGTGGTGACCTCCATGGTCGCGGTGTCCTTCCTGATACCGCTCGCGCTGCTGGCGAGCCGGCAGGCGGAGTCCCGGGCGACCGGCGCCGCCGAGCAGCGCGCCGTGTCGGCGATCCCCGCCCTGGCGCTCGCCTCCCAACCCGAGCGGCTGGCCAAGGCCATCACCGGGCCGGGCTCGCAGGACGGGCTCTGCGTCCACCTGCCGGACGGTCAGGTGATCGGCAGGACGCACGCGTCCGCGCAGTTGCTGGCGCGCGTCGCGCGGGACACCCGGACGGCGTCCGGCAACGTCCCCGACGGCTGGACCTACCTGCAGCCGGTGCTGCTGGACCAGGGCCGGATGGCCGTCGTCGAATCGTTCGTCCCGCGCGAGGAGCTGACCCGGGGGGTGGCGAGGTCCTGGACGGTGATGTCCGCGCTGGCCATCTGCCTGGTGATCTCCTCGGTCCTGGTCGCCGACCGGCTCGGCGCCCGGGTGGTCCGCGCCTCCCTCGGCCTGTCCCGGGCCTCGGCCGCCCTGGGCGCGGGCGACCTGGCGGTGCGGGTGACCCCGGCGGGGCCGCCGGAACTGTACGAGGCCGGGCTCGCGTTCAACATGATGGCCGATCGGGTGACGCAACTGCTAGCGACCGAGCGGGAGTTGGTCGCGGACCTCTCGCACCGGCTGCGTACGCCCCTGATGGCGCTCTCGCTCGCCGCCGAGCGGATCGGGCCGGTCCAGGGCGCGCCCCGGCTGACGGCGGCGATCCACCAGCTGGAGTCCGAACTCGACTCGATCATCCGCGCCGCCCGCACGCCGCTGTCCACCAGGCCCCCCGGCACCGGACTGTGGGACGGCCGGCCCGGCGGGCGGGCGGACAGCGGGCCGTCGGACGGCGGAGGGGCGGACGGCCGGCTCGCGAGCGGCGGGCCCGCCGGAGCGCAGGGAAGGACGGCATGCCTGGTCACCGAGGTGGCCGCGCGCCGGGTCGGCTTCTGGTCGATGCTCGCCGAACAGCAGGGCCGGGCCTGCAACTTCACGGCGACCGACGAGCCGACCCCCGTGCAGCTGCCGGAGGACGATCTCGCCGCCGTCGTCGACGCGCTCGTCGGCAACGTCTTCCGGCACACCCCGCCGGGGACGGGCTTCGCGGTGAGCGTCCGCAGGACCGCCCAGAGCGTCGTGCTGGTGGTCGAGGACGCCGGGCGGGGCATCGCGGATCCGGATAGTGCCCTCTCCCGCGGAGTCAGCGCGGGCGGATCCACCGGGCTCGGGCTGGACATCGCCCGCAGCGCGGCCGCCGCGACCAGGGGGGAACTGCGCGTCCTGCGCAGCTCGACGGGCGGCGCGCAGGTGGAGGTGGTGCTCGGCCTCGCCCGTGAACCGGGCCGCGGCCTCGGCAGGGCCTGGAGCCACCGGCGCCGGCGCCGTTCGAAGGCGCGTCGGCGGCAGGGCTGAGCCCCGCCGTTGCCGCCGGACGCCGCCGGGACCGACCCGATGGCGGCAGCCGAAACGAAGATCAAAGAAGGCCCGCACTTTCTGTTATCCCGGCAGCCCAGCGGGGTCTCCTACAGTGTGCGGCCGGATTCGAGGCTCCGGCGGGCAGCGAGCAGGAAGGGAGGTCGCGGCGTGGTGCGGACAACCGAGGCGAGCCTGCGGCGCGTTGTCGCGCCCGCGCGGCGGCCCGGCCCCGCACTCGTGACCTGCCCGCGACGCCGGTCCTCCCTGCCGCACCGCAGTACCGAACGTGGGGGCAGTAGGCCGAGGAGAGGAGTTGTGTCATGCGGGCTGCATCGCGGTGCGCAACATGCGACTGGACCGGGCAGGATCTTGGCTGCTCCTGCCGACACGGGGTCAGGGGTTCGACAGCGCTGGGCATCGGCGCCCCCGGACCGGACGTCTCAGGGCCGGCGGTCGGCCCCCGGGCCCGAGAGATCGCCCAGGAGACCGCGGTCCTGTGGCCCCTCGGTTCGGACGCCCCTCCTGGCGGTCGACCAATGGACAGTGCCCCGGGACCCCTCGGCCGCCGACGGACCGTCCTGGCAGACCGGGCCCGCCGCCTCAGTCGGGTCGGCCGGCGCCGGCTCCCACCGATCGCCCGTCCACGGCTCGGGGAGGACCGCGCCATGCTCGCGGCCGCCGTGGCGGCCGGACTGGCGGCGACCACGCTGACCGTCTGGATCCTGTCGGCCATCACCACACCGGACACGACCCACGAGTCGGCCGCCGCCGCGCAGCTGGTCAAGGACCAGACATCCGCCGCCGCCTCGCACAGCTCGCCCCCTGCCCAGGCCCCGGCCCCGGTCTCCGTCACCACCTCCGCGTCCGCATCCACCTCGGCCTCGCCGTCCGCGTCCGATGACGCCTCGCCCACGGCCGTCCCGTCCGTCAGCGCCCACCCGGTGCAACCGTCGGCCACGCCGTCCCTCTCGCCCTCCCCCTCGCCCTCTCCCACGCCAACCGTCACCGTCCCGCTCGGCCGTACGCTGACGGGTGTCGGCTCGCAGCGCTGTCTGACCCTCAGCTACGGGACCGACGCCGAGATCCGGGACTGCGACGGCAGCGCCGACCAGCTGTGGACGTTCACCGCGAGCGGCGAGGTCCGCGACTCGGACGGCACCTGCCTGGCCCCGCGCGACGCGTCCACGCGGCGGGGGACGCCGGTGCACGTCTGGCCCTGCACCGGCGACGAGAACCAGAAGTGGCGGGTGAAGCCCGACGGCAGCCTGGTCGGCGTCAAGTCCGGCCTCTGCCTGGATGTGTTCAACGGCCGCACCGGCAACGGCACCGCGGTGCAGTTGTGGCCGTGCTTCTCCCACCAGGCGAACCAGACCTGGATCATCGGCTCCGCGGGCGCTTCGTAACCCGGCCGGGCGCCGCCTCCGGCCGCCGTGCCGGCCAGGAGGCGGCGCCCGGCCACCCGCTCCCACACCTGCGTGTACGGTTGATCACCGCTCGGGCGCGGTCGTGTCAGCCTTCTGTAACGAGTGGTCCGACCGGGAAACCGGAACCGGTCAAACGGATGTGACTTGGGGTGAATACCGATGGAATGCCCGTTACACCCCTGGAGGACCCTATGAAGCGCAGGAACATCCGTGGAATCACCGTCGCCGTGGCACTGGCCTCGGCGGGCACCCTACTGCTCACCGGGTGCGGACCCGAGAACGACAGACCGGACTCCGGCGCCGCTGCCTCCCCGCCGGCCTCGGCCACCGCCGCGGCCCCCGCCACCGCTTCGGCCTCCGCCACCGCCGCCTCGCCGGTCTCCTCGGCCTCGCCTGCCTCCCCGGCCTCACCCGCTTCGCCGGGAGCCGGTTCGTCCGGTAACCCGGCCCAGCACTGCACCGCGGCGGATGTGAAGGTCGTCTCCGCCCGGCAGGCCACGGTCCGCCCCAACGGCACGGGCACCGGTGCGGCAGTCGTCGCCATCACCAACTCGTCCGGGAAGCCATGCGTCATCGAGGGCTTCCCGACCGTGGCCGGGGCCGGCAACGGCTCGCCCGACCGGAACGCGCCCCTGACCGTCAGCCACACCGGCACCGCGGCCCCGGTCCGGCTCGCCCCGGGCGGCAAGGCCTGGACCAAGCTCACCTTCGTCCAGGTCCAGGGTGAGGGCGACGGCTCCTGCACCTCCGGTGCCGACCCGGTGGTCTACCCGACGATGGTGATCGGCCTGCCCCAGGCCGGCAAGCACCAGATCGGCCTGGACGACGGCCAGATCGCCGAGTGCGACAACACCGTCGCCGTGACCGCGCTGACCGCCACCCAGCCCTCCTGACCGGCCCCGCTGCCGTGGTGGGCCGGCCCTCGCTGCCGTGGCACCCGGGCACCACGGCAGCGGGACGGGGTCAGAAGTCCCCGTAGTTGACCTGCCAGGTCGGCAGGCCCATCCGTCGCCAGACGGCGACCACGCGGTCCCGGTCGTCGAGCGAGAAGCGCACGGCGAAGCGGTCACGGACGTGGGCGTCGAAGAGTTCGGCCTTCACGATGTCGTCCCTGCGCTGGTCCCCCTGGTGACGCATCCACAGCTCGTCGAAGGGCACCTGGTGGGCGCCGAGCCAGCCGAGCGTCCGCTCCCGGTGCTCCTCGCTCCGCCCGGAGAGCAGCACGATCTGCTCGCCGGTGGCGGCGTAGGTCGCCAGCGCATGGGCGACGGAGGCGTTGAGGGCGTCCTCGCCGCAGCGCTCGAAGTCGTACGGTCCGCGGCTGACGTTGATGGCGAGGGTGCCGTCGATGTCGCACAGGATCGCCGAGGGGAGCGAGGGGTCCGCCACGTACGGGCGGACCGGCTCCTGGTCGTTCATCCACTCGGCGGTGAGTCGCCAGCCGCCCTTGGTGGCCGACCGGTGCCGCTGGTGCAGCCGCAGGATCGTTTCCTCACCGACTGGCTTCTCGCGGCCCGCGTCACGACGTACGCACTCATCGACGGGCACGTCCGTGAAGTCGTGCACCACGAAGGTCGCCTCGCCCGCGACGACGGCCCTGAGCCGACCGGGCATCCGGGTGGTCAGGTGGGTGTTGTCCACCACGACGTCGAATCCGTCCCGCAGCGCGGCGAGAACGGCCTCCTCCTGGATGCGCTGGGCCGTGCCCTCGTGCTTGTGGGTCCACGTGCGGCCGTCACCGTGCTCGTCGAGCATCGCACGGATGCTGTCGAGGCTGACCCGGCGCATCCGGCCCGCGGACTCGGCGAGGAGCTGGAGGGCCCTCGTGGTCTTGCCGGAGGCCGGCAGACCGGTCATGACGTGAATGGTGGGCATGGTCAGGCGTCCTCGTCGGTCTTGAACGGATCGGTGGCGGCGGGCTTGATGACACGCCAGATGAGCAGGTCAACGGGCCTTTCGTCAAGCAGGAGGAACATCGCGGCACGCACGGTCCGGTCGGTGTGCCGCTGGGCCGCCCGCGCGAACGCGGCGCGGTCCCCGCGCAGGCCCGCGATGTCGTCGTACGCGGCACCGATAGTCCCGTGCAGCTCGTCGTAGCGCGCCTGGAGGTCGGCCGTCACCCGGCGTACCCACTGGTCGAACTCGTCCGGGACGTCCTCCAGCATCACCGCCAGCGGGCCCCTCCCCGCCGCCGTGCCGGCCGTCTTCTCGGTGGCTTCGGCCGGGGAGACACCCACCGCCTGCGCGACGGCCTTCACCTCCCGGCCGGCGAACCGCTCCAGCCCCGCCGCCTGCCAGACGTCCCGCTCGTTGATGCCGGTGAGGACCTTGTGCAGGCGTACGTACTCGCTGGTCTTCGCCTTCACCCTGACCCCGGACGCGAACCGGACCACGTACCCCTCCGCGTCCATGCCGCTGGTGGCCGCACCGTCGAGCAGGACGTTGCCCTCGGTGAGCTCACGGAGTTCCTTGAGCGGCGGCGCCGGCCAGCGGCGCACGACCGATCCGAGACCCGCCCAGTCCGGCGCCGCCGTGTCGAGCGGCAGCTCGCTCCCGTCGGCCCGGTACGCGGCGAGCAGGACGAGGTCCCGGCGCGCCCCGTAGTCGACGACGATGCGGTTCTCCGGGTAGAGGATCTCCACGAGGTAGGTGTGCCCGGGCCGCAGTGCGCCGGTGTCGCTGGAGTCCAGCCGGCGCTGCGCCCACTGGGCCTGCTCCGAGATGAACGACCCCTTGGACGCGACGTGCCAGCCACCGGAGTGCTGGAAGACGATGCCGAGGGAGCCGTCCAGCTTGTCGTACACCTCGAACGGCTCGTCAGGCAGCGGCGGAGCGTACGGCCGCCCGCCGATGTGCTCGCTGAGGTTGAAGAACTTCGGCAGGCAGTGCCCGACTATCCGACCGGTGGAGTCGTCGGCGACCAGCCCGCGGCAGCGGGTGGTGACGGGCGTCCACACTCCCTCGTACTGGCAGGCACGGGTGTAGCTGAAGATCGAAAGCGGCAGGCTCGGGTGCTTCCGCCGGCTGACGTGGCCGGCCTCGACGGCCGCCCGGAGGTCGTCGGCCGGGAAGAGGTCGTCCAGGGTGAGCTGCGCTGCGGTGGAGGTAGAGGTGGTCATGCTTAGCCTTAGCCACTTTCGGTCGGATTGTCATGGAGTCTGACCGATCATTCGCCCGGACGCACCCAAATTCCGGTCCGCACCTCATCCCCGGCCCGCGACTCGTCCCCCACCCGCGCGTGTCCGAGGGCCCGCTCGGGCCCGGGTCGGGGATCGTGGCGGCGTGAAGGAGCAGAGCTTCGACGTCGACGTCTGGGCGGTCGCGGACGCCTATGAGCGGTACATGGGCCGATGGAGCCGCCCGGTCGCAGGCGCGTTCACGGACTGGCTCCGCTGTGACGACGGTCTGCGGTGGCTGGACGTCGGCTGTGGCACCGGGGCGTTGACCGCGGCGGTGGCCGCCCGGTGCCGGCCCCGGGCGGTGCTGGGGCTCGACCCGTCCGCGGGCTTCGTGGCGGCGGCCCGGGCCGACGCTCCCGCGCCGGCGTTCTTCGCCGTGGCCGACGGGCTGTCGCTGCCGGTACGCGGCGCCGGCTGCGATGTGGTCGTCAGCGGACTGGCGCTCAACTTCATCCCCAGGCCTGCCGAGGCAGTGGCGGAGGCAGTCAGGGTCGTGCGGCCGGGCGGCCTGGTCGGCGCGTACGTGTGGGACTACGCCGAGGGCATGGAACTGCTGCGCCGTTTCTGGGACGCCGCCGGCGCGGTCGATCCGTCTGCCGCCGCGCTGGACGAGGGCCGGCGGTTCGCGATGTGCCGCCCGGACCCGCTCCGGGCGCTGTGGTCGGCGGCCGGGCTGTCCGAGGTGACCATCGCGCCGCTGGAAGCGGCCACCGTGTTCACCGACTTCACGGATCTGTGGGAGCCGTTCCTGTCCGGGCAGGGCCCCGCCCCCGGCTACGTCGCCGCCCTCGCCCCGCCCGCCCGGGCCCGCGTACGCGAGAAGCTCCGCGAGACCGTGCCGGCCCGGCCGGACGGGTCGATCGCACTCACCGCGCGCGCCTGGGCGGTGCGGGGTCGGCGGCCGGTACGTGCCGTCGGCTGATCGGCCGCCCGCGTCCCGGACAGGCGTCCGGGCACGCCCGGGAGACCCACACCTGGCCCCGTGCCCTGGCCCGCGCTGCGAGCGCCGGCGTCAACCGGATTCCGGCTGGGTCAGCCCTGTAGGCGTACCCGGTCGGGCCTCGGCGTCCCGACCAGGCTCGCCGTCCGCGGCGGTCTGGCGGGGCGCCCCGGGTCGGGGACGGATTGTCGCGGGCAGCTCCTCGGGCCGCCGTCCGCACGGTACCGTGTCGGGAAGGTGACGGAGGGTGGCAGATGCCGGAGAACCAGACGTGCCCGTCGTGCGGCGGTGCGCGGGGCACCGACAAGGTCGAGGCCAGCGTGGAGCTGGACGAGCAGGGCCAGTTGGTGCCGAAGCAGCGCAGTGTCTGGTCGCCGTGCGGCCTGTGCCACGGACAGGGAACGGTGGTTGTGGGATGAGGCTGGTCTTCGAGTGCACCGCGTGCGGCAGCCACTACCTGCCGCCGGAGGCGATGAGTTACGGGCCGGACGACGCCGCCTCCCCACTGTGGTGCTCCCGCTGCCAGGCCGAGATGCGCGAGGCCGGCGTACCGGAACCCGAGTTCGCGGCACGGGTCGCGCTGGCCGCCGCCCGCGCGCAGCTCGCCGCCCGTGTGCAGGAGGCCGAGGAGCCTGCTCGCCCCGACGCGCGCCCCTCGCGCCCGCCCGTCTCACGCCGGGCCCGCTCCGCCCCGGCCGCCTCGCGCGGCAGGCTCGGCTGACGGCACTCACCCACTGGCCCCCGCCGCCGGCCCACCACCGCGCAGGCCGGGGGTCAGGGGTGCACGATGGTCGGAGATGCCGCCACGCCCGGGCGAGCCGGTCCCGTTGCTCGCGCCGTCGGACCCGTGACGAGCGCGGCTCCGCACCACGGGTTTCGCCGGGCGTCGCACCCGACGATGGCGGCGTGGCAGCCACTCCTCGCCTGCCGTACGCCGCCCGTACGCCGCCCGTCCTTGGGTCGAGCGAGTGGCACCCTGGTGGCACCGTGGGTGAGTCCGCCCCTGCGTGGAGTGATGACGGCACATCACGCGGGCTGCTTTGATGAGCCCAAGCGATCGAGGAAGGAACCGGCATGATCGACCTGAGGACCACCTGGTGGGCATGGCTCGTGGCACTGGCGGGGCTGGTGGCGCTCATCGTCATCGGCTTGCCGGACTGACCACGGCCCGTCCCGAGGTCCGGCGGGCTGCGCCCCCGGCGCCGACCACGTCGGGGGCTCCCGCCTGCTTCTCCCGTACCGCCTTCCCCCGGCCGAACGCGGCACCGTACGCCTCGGGAGCCCGAGCCCAGGAGCCCGAGCCCAGGAGCCCGAGCGGTGCGTCGGCTGCGCAGACACCCGACGACACTCCCGGGGAGCGCGACGGGCGCTGAGCCCGCCGGAGGACGGGAGTGAGCACGGGCCGTGGCCGACCGACATCCGCCGGCAACAGGACGGCCACGCGGCGCCGTAAAATGGGGCCATGCCGAACTCCGATGGGCTGCTCGTCGATATCGCTGCGATGGTCGAGTCCGAGCGCAGCAACCAGATGCCTCTCACCGTGGTCGTCCCGGGAGCGGTCATCACCGGCCGGCTCGCACCGGAGAGCCTGTGGCGCGAACGGGTGGCGGAGGTCCTTGAGACCTCCGAACACCTCAAACCCTTCTCTGCCCTGTTCGCGTCCTCCCGCCGGGCGACGGCGGCCGACACGGCCCCTGGCGCAGACTCCGGTACCTCCACCGGTGAGCCTCCCACCCATCTGCATCTGCACCTCGCACGGATTCTGCAGGGCAGCTACGGGCTGCCGCACACCGGCGGCATGTACCGCATCGCCATCGAGGACGTCAGCAGCTGGACCGTGGGCGACCTCAGCTACTCCGACCAGTAGCCCCCACCGGCGCGCCTCGGCGCATACGGCGAGGGCCGGCTGAGCGCTGACGGGCGCGCGCGGGGAAGGCAGCCGACGGAGGCCGGCCTTCCCGGCCCCCGTTGGCGACCCGCAACGCGTGCCGCGCGGCCCTGACCCCCGGCGGGAGGCCAGGGCCACAGGCTGTCAGGGCAGCTGTACGGCCGGTGCGGTCGGGGCCTTGGCGGCCGGCTGCGGGGTGGAGGCGGGGCCGCAGACGGCGGTGACGACGAGCTGGTTGACGGCGGTGTCCGTGGCCCGCGGATCGGACGTGTCATACGGGTTGGCGGACCCCGCGAACTGGCGGGTGCCCGCGGCGTTGCCGAGGAGCATGGTGCCGTAGCCAGGGACGCTACCGCTGTGGCCCCAGAACTCGCCGCAGGGCAGTACGGTGCGCGACAGACCCAGGCCGTACCCGGCACCTCCGCCGAGGTCGACGGTGCGCTTCATCTCGGCGAGTTCGGCCGGGCCCAGCAGGCGCCCGCCGAGCAGGGCGGCGTTGAAGCGGGTGAGGTCGGCCGTGCTGGAGATCCCGGCGCCGGCCGCGCCGAACATGGACGGGTTGATCATCGTGACGTCCGCGCGGCCGCCCTCGGGGAGCTTGAAGTAGGCGTGTGCGTGCGGCCCCGGCACGGATACGGAGCTGAGGGGCATCGAGGTGTTGCGCAGCCCGAGCGGGCGGATGATCCGGCGCTCGACCTCCTCGGCCCAGCTGCGGCCGGTGGTCCGCTGTATCAGCATCCCCACGATGACGTAGTTGGTGTTGGAGTAGTGCCAGCCCTGGCCGGGGGCGAAGTAGGGCTCGTGGCCGGTGGCGAGGGCGACGAGCTGCTCCGGGTGGTGGGTCCTCCAGCGGCCGACCGTCAGCCACTCGTGGAGCTTGTCGCCCGACCGGTCGAAGGCCGGGTCCTCGGTGTAGTTGAAGATGCCGCTGGTGTGGTTGAGCAGCTGGCGGACGGTGATCGCGCCGCCGTTGGGGACCACCCCGGGCAGGTGACGCTCGATCGGGTCGTCCAGGGCGAGCCTGTGTTCGGCGACGAGCTGGAGCACGACCGTGGCCACGAAGGTCTTGGTGATGCTGCCGATCCGGAACCGGCCGTCGGCGGAGGCAGGCTCACCGGTGTCCAGGTCTGCCGTGCCCGCCGCGCCCTTCCAGGCGCTGTGACCGCCGGCCCGCACCTCGGCGAGCGCGGCCGAGGCGCCGCCCTGCTCCACCACCGCCCGCACGGCGGCCTCCAGTGCCGCACCGTCGGTCACGGAGCTGCCCGCCACCGCGACCGCCTGCTCGGCGGCCGGCCTCGCGGGAACGGCGCCGGCCGGTGGCACGACGACGGCCAGCACACCGGCGCCGGCCAGGGCGACGATCGCGGTACGCGCGGCGAGGCGGCGAAGCGCCGACCCGGATGAACGCCTGGACGGGCCCCTGGAAGCTTGGTCGGCCGTGGAAGTGTGGCCGGATGTGGGCCGGAAGCTGGACAGGGTGAGTGTCATGGTGTCCTCCTGCAATAGGTACGGCCGGCGGCGGCGGCCAACACCGCTGCGCTTTCCGGTCATTGACACCTTGACAGTTGACCTCCGGGGAGTCGTCAACCCACGGGATAATGCGTATACATCCCCGGGTTGAACTTCCGTCCACCTTGGGTATGCCCCACTCCCGCGCCCCGGCGGGCGGCCGCCCGCGTGAAGTCCTCGTAGGGCCGCCCACCGGCCGCGCCGGGCCCCCGCCCGGTGGTGGACCCGGCAGGGGGTCTGCTGCCCGACTGCCGGGTCCGGCGACGCGGGCGCGTCAGCTCGGGGCCTGCCGCTGGGCCGGGACGGGGCGGTCGCGCTGGAGGTCGAACAGTTCTCGGAACAGCCCGCCCTGCTGCGCGGCCAGCTCCTCCCAGGTCTCCGCGCCGGATGCGGTGTCCGCCGGCCTCGTCGAGGAAGGTGAAGAAGTCATCCAGGTAGAGGCCCATCCGGTAGAGCCGGGCGCCGTTCCCGACGATGCCCTGGATGCCGCCGGCGGCGGTACGCAACGCGAGGGTGGCCTGCCGGCGGCGGCCAGCTCAAGTTCGACCCCGCACCTCGCCGCGATCAGGGCGAGTTCCGCCTCCCGGCTGACGCGTGACGACACTTTCCACGGAACCGGTCACGACAGCACGATATCGGCTGCCGTACCGGGAGTCGCCGGGTCGCGACGGAGAGTGCCGCGCAGGAGGACCGTCCGGCTATCCGCCGCGCGAAGTACGCTGGATGGTTCTGCGGATCCCTCCAGGCAGCGGGGTGCGTTTTCATGGCCCGTTCCTCCCGAGACCTTCGAACTCTCACGGACACCGTCGAGCACGTCAGCGAGGTGGCCTCCGCGCCGGCCCGGATCCGGGCCCTGCGGGTGGTGGCGTCCTACGCCACGGACGCGGACGACTGCCGGATGCTGCTGACCGCCCTCGGCCTGCTCGACGACGACAACCGGTCCGCGAGCCGGATCTGTGTGTGCTGCGGCCGCCCGTACGAGCATGCGGGCGTCAGACGCCGGGACCGCTTCTGCTCGGCCCGCTGCTACCGGCAGCGGACGGCGCCGGCTGCCGGCCGGTCGACCCACGACACGGCGGACGGCGGCGGCGCATGAGGCCGCCGGGGCGGGAGGCGAGCCGAGCCGGTGAGCGAGTCCGGTGACCGGGATGCCGGCGCGCCGGTCGGGGCCGGCGCCCCCGGCCCGGCGGGCACGCCCGGCTCAGGTCTCGCGCAGGCCCTTCCAGGTCGGCTGGCGCAGCATTCCGGCGTGGGTGGTCTCCAGGTACTCGACCTCGCCGGTCAGGCGGGGCTGAACGTACCGGAGGTGGGTGCCGCGTTCCAGGCCGGTGGGCGGGGCGGTGAACGGGCAGACGGTGGTGTCCAGACGGCGCAGCGCGGCGGCGAGGGCACGGCGTTCGGCCATGGTGAAGCCGCTGCCGACGGACCCGCTGTACAGGAGGCCGTGGTCGGTGGGCACGCCGATGAGCAGGGCCCGGACGGTGGCGGCGGTGGGCCCGCCGGGCAGCCAGCCACCGATGATCACCTGCGCGGTGGAGAGGTTCTTCTGCTTGATCCAGTCCCGGGAGTGTGCGCCGGGCTGGTACGAGGAGTCGAGACGTTTGAGGATGACGCCCTCCAGCTGCTGCTTCTTGGTCCAGGCGAGGGCCTGGCCCCCGGCTTCGGTCCAGGCGGGCGGGACGCGAACGGCGCTGCCGTTGAGGTGCAGTGACTCCAGCCGGCGCCGCCGTTCGGTGTACGGGAGGTCGATCAGGGCCTGGGGGCCGTTCCACAGCAGGTCGAAGCCGATGTACATCGCCGGGTTCGCCGCGGCGCCGGCCCGGATGGTGTCGGCGCGGGCGCGGTGGAGGCGACGTTGCAGGAGGGCGAAGGAGGGGGTGCCGTCGGGTCCCATGACGACGATCTCCCCGTCCAGGATGGCGGGGCCCGGTACGGCCTCGGCGAGGGCGGCGGCGACGTCGGGGAAGCGGGCGGTGTAGTCGGTGCCCCGGCGTCCGAGCAGTCGCACGGTGCCGTCCCCCGGCGCGGTGACCGTCGCCCGGGCGCCGTCCCACTTGACCTCCGCTCCCCAGCCCTCGTCGGGCGGCATCGGGCCGGCGGTCGCCAGCATCGGTTCGATCTGCGGCAAGCGGACCGCAGGCGGTGCGGCACGTCTGGTCATACCTCCAGGGTGCGCCAAGTTCACGCGTGCGTCACAGTGGCGGCCGGCAACTGTGCCGGGGCCTGCCACCGGCGCCCGGGGCTGTGAGCGGCGCCGGGGGCTGCCGGCCGCGCATCGGGGCCTGCCGCACCGTGGCGGGGGCGGCCCGGGCTGCCCCGTCGCGCGCGGGGTCATCGGGTGCGCCGGTCGGCGAGCCGCGCTCGCGGTCGGGACCGCGAGGTACCCGAACCGGTCGGTCCTGGCCAGGTGCTTCATGGCCTCGCCGAGGGACACCCCGGCGATGAGCACGGGGTGCCGCGCCGCCCGCCGGGCGGGAGTCCGGAGCCCGAGGAGCGGTCCGCCACGCTCGTCACCGGCGCAGCATGGCAGCCCCGCGCCTTCCACCTCGACGGCGGAGCAGCGATGACGCCCGGGGACTGATGGCTGCTCAGCGGTGGCCCCTGGCAGCTGCGAGCTGGCCGGCCTCCTCTGGCAGACTGTGCGGCTGACAGCTCGTTGGGTCGAGCATGACAAGGGGGCGACAAGGCCCAGGACTGGCGGATTCCCCGGCTCCCCGGCCCACCCACGACCCGAGTACACCTCGGGGCTGACGCCTCCGTCCGCCCCCGTGCCGCGTACGTCACCAGCGTCGGCGGTTCGGGCCCAAGCCTGCTGATGCCGTCTCCCGGTCGCCCCCGCGCGTTCGGGGGAGAACCCGCGCTTTCGGGTGGCCGCACGCCGAGTGGAGGGCAACCCAGGTTTACGAGGGTCCGCGGGGTGTCAGGAATCGGGAATGACCCAGCCCGCTCACCGTCCGGCCCCGCCCCCGCCGGGCTCCTCCCCCTCACCCTCCCTCGCCGTCTCCGACGAGGTCAGCGAGGCGCTGGCCCGGCGGGCTCCGGTGGTCGCCCTGGAGTCCACGATCATCGCGCACGGTCTGCCGAGGCCGCGAAACCTCGTGGTGGCACGGGAGTTGGAGGAGACGGTCCGGGCAGCGGGGGCCGTCCCCGCGACGATCGCGGTGCTGGACGGCGTCCCGCGCATCGGGCTGACGGAGGAGCAACTGGAGCGGGTCGCGAGCGACAGGTCGCTGCGAAAGCTCGGCTTCCGCGACCTTGCCCCGGCACTCGCGACGGGTTCGAGCGGGGCCACCACGGTCTCCGGGACGGCGTTCCTCGCCGCACGCGCCGGCCTCCGGGTCTTCGCCACGGGTGGCCTCGGCGGCGTCCACCGCGAGTGGGTCAGCACCCAGGACGAGTCGGCGGACCTCGGACTGCTCGCGCGCACCCGGATCACCACGGTCTGCGCGGGGGTGAAGTCGATCCTGGACGTCCCGGCGACGCTGGAACGGCTGGAGACCCTCGGTGTCACCGTACTCGGCTACCGGACGGCCGAGTTCCCGGGCTTCTACCTCACCAGCTCGGGGCGGCCGGTGGACTGGACGGTCCGGGAGGCGTCCGAAGTGGCGGCCGTGATGCGCGCCCAGGACGCCCTCGGCGGTCTGGACTCCGCGCTGGTCGTGGCCAACCCCGTCCCGGTGGCCGAGCAACTGGACCCGGCGCTGCACGACCGGGTCCTGGCCGAGGCCCTGGCGGCGGCCGACCGCGCGGACGTCTCCGGGCAGGCCACCACGCCGTTCCTGCTCGCCTACCTCACCGAGCACACCGGCGGCGCCTCACTGGAGGCCAACCTGGCAGCCGTCCGCGGCAACGTACGGCTCGCCGCCGAGATCGCCGGGCACTGGGCGGGGACTGTGGCCTGACGGTGAACGGCTGGCGCCGCTCGCCCACACCGGTGCGGGCCCGCCGGCTCCCGGGTGGCGCGAGGCCGGCCCCGGGCGGGACCGATCACCCCGGGGCCGGCCGCGCCTGCCGCGGCGCCTAGAAGGTGAGGTTCCAGGCGTCGATCTTGCCGGTGTCCTGGGAGGCGATGTCGCGTACGCGCAGCTTCCACGTCCCGGCGGCGACCTCCGAGGAGGCGTTCACGGTGTAGGTCTTGCTGACGTTGTCGGCGCTGTCGCTGTCGACGAAGTCCTCCAGCAGGTACACCGTGCCGTCCGGGGCGACCAGGGAGAGCACGAGGTCACCGCGGTAGGTGTGCTTGACGTCCACGCCGACCCGCAGGGCCGCGGGGGCGTTGCCGCTCACGCCGGTGACCGTGATCGGGCTCTCCACCGTGGTGTTGTCGCTGACGGTCACGTCGGTGAGGTTCTCGAAGTAGTTGCCGGGCGGCACGATGGCGCCGACCGCCTTCAGTGCGTCGACCTGGCCCTCGCCGAAGAAGGCGTTGTTGGCCGTGGTGCCGGTGCAGCGGCCGTCGGCGGGGCAGGCAGTGTCGGTGGCCTGCTGGGCCAGCGTGGCCCGCAGGTCGGCCGGGGTGGCGGTGGGGTTGGCTCCGGCGAGCAGTGCGACCACCCCGGTGACGTGCGGGGAGGCCATCGAGGTACCGCTCTTGGTGCCGTACTTGCCGCCCGGGAGGGTGGAGTAGACGCCGGAGGCGCCGTCGCCGCCCGGCGCCGCGATGTCGATGACGCCCCGGCCGAAGTTGGAGTACGACGCCTTGACGTTGCCGCTGCCCATGGCCGCGACGGTCACCACGCCCGGAAGCTCGGTCGGGATGTCCATGCAGGCGTTGCTGATGGTCCGGGTCACCGGGCTTGAGTCGTTGGGGCTGGCCCAGTCGGTCGTCTTGTTCGCGAGGTCGTAGTCGGAGTTTCCGGCGGCGGCGACCTGGAGCGAACCCTTGCCCTCGGCGTAGGCCTGGGCACGCCTGACGCCCTCGATGATGGCGGCCTGGTCGATGTTGTCGGGGCAGTTGAACTGCCACGGGTCGGTGTAGTAGCTGTTGTTGGTGACCTTGAAACCGTGGTCACCGGCCCACACGAAGCCGCAGACGGTGTTCTCCGCGAAGAACAGGGTGCTGCTCGGCTCGGCGATCCGGACCGAGGCGATCGTCACGCCCGGCGCGACACCGATGACGCCCTTGCCGTTCTTGGCGGCCGCGATCGTCCCCGCGACGTGGGTGCCGTGCGTGTCGACGTCGCGCCACGCTCCGGTCCGGGTGTCGGGCCTGCCGTACGCGCAGGAGACCGAGTCGGCGGCGTCGAAGTTCGGCGCGAGGTCCTGGTGCAGGTCGTCCACGCCGGTGTCGAGGACACCGACCTTGACGGTCTGGGAACCGGTGGTCACGGCCCACGCCTGGTCGGCCTTGATCTGCGCCATGTCCCAGCGGGTGGACTCGGTCACGGTGGTGGCGACCTGGGTGGGGGTGGCCGGGAGCGCCGGGTTGTACGCGTCGGCCGGCACGTCCGAGGTCCGGGTCGCGCCGACCTGCTGGACGCCGCTGACGCCGCGCATCGTGCTCGCGAAGGTCGCGGACGCCGAGTGGGCCACGATCACGCCGATCGCGTCGTAGTGCGCGAAGACCGTGCCGCCGTTGCCGGAGACCGCCGTCTGCACGGCCGTGGTGTCGCCCGGCGCGGTGATGACCAGGTAGGCGCGGGTGCCTGCGGCCCAGGCCGAGGATCCGGACGGCAGCGATGAGGCGGACGAGGTGGGCACGGAGGACGAGGTGACCGAGGCGGACGGTACGGATGAGAAGGACGGGACCGATGATGCCGAGGATCGGGCGGCACTCGCCCCACCGGCGGGCGCCAGCAGGGCCAGGGCTGCGCCCAGGGTGGCGGCGAACCCGGCGGTACGCCTCGATCGGCCGGCTATGTGGGGAATCAATGCGTCCTCCGGAAGCCATGCGGCTCGGTGGTGCCGGTAGCACCCGTTGAGCCATGTACATGATGTGGTGGACGCAAGATGTCAGACAGTCACCCTGGATGGGAAGTCCTCCTGTCGCACGGGGACTTCATCTCTGTGCGACCCAATGGGCTTGCCCCGGAGGCGACTTCCCAGCGCGGCGGGCCCGCCGGCGCCATCCGTCGGCCGTCGGCGCGGTGGCAGGATTCCTCCGACCCCGCAGTGCCCGTCCGCGCCCGGCGACCGGGCGGGGCCGGCCGGCCGGCCCGAGCGACGCAACGAGCCGCAACAAGGCACAACAAGCCACATCGGCCGGCCGTGACGTCCGCCTGGCCCCGCATCAGGCCGGGTTGCGCGACGGGGTCGGAGGTGGGTGACGGGCAGGCAGGTCCGCTGGTGGAGCGGGGTGGGATCGGCCAGGTTTGCCCTGATATGGTCGCCGGAGGGGGCCGGGTTGAGCTCCCGCCTATCCGGATGGGGAGAACCTCTGTGAACAGCGACGCCGCCGGCCGACTCCCGGTTGCACCAGGACGGGCGCTGCGCCTGCTAGTGACCGGCGGCGGGACCGGCGGACACACGTACCCCGCGCTGACAGCGGTACGCGCACTCCAGGCCCGGCTCGCCACCGTGGGCCGAGCGGTCGACGTCCTGTGGGTCGGCACGGCCAAGGGGCTGGAGGCCCGGGTGGCACCCGCCGAGGGCATCAGGTTCGCCCCGGTCGCGACCGGCAAGGTGCGCCGCTCCAGCAACCCACTGAAGCTGCTCTCCCCCGCCAATGTGAAGGACATGGGCCGGGTGCCGCTGGGTGCCGTCCAGGCCCGTTCGATCATCTCCGACTTCCAGCCCGACGTGGTGCTGGCCACCGGCGGCTACGTCGCCGTCCCGGTGGGCCTGGCGGCCAGGGCCTGCGGCCGCCCCCTCGTCGTGCACGAGCAGACGGTCCGCCTCGGGCTGGCCAACAAGGTGCTGGCCCGGGCCGCCACCCGGGTGGCCGTCTCCTCCCCCTCCACGCTGCCGCTCCTGCCGGAGTCCGCCCGCCGGACGGCGGTCGTCACGGGCAACCCCGTGCGGCCCGAGGTGCTGAGCGGCCACCCCGCCAAGGCCGTTCAGGCGCTGGAGCTGTACACGTTCGACTCCGCGCTGCCGACCGTGTACGTCACCGGCGGCGCCCAGGGATCGGCCCAGATCAACACCGTCGTACGCGACATCCTGCCCTGGCTGCTGGCCCGGGCGAACGTCATCCACCAGTGCGGCCCGGCGAACCTCGCGGACCTGCGGCAGCATGTGGCGACGCTCCCGGGCGAGCTCGCGGCCAGGTATCTGCTCACGGACTTCGTCGGCCCCGAACTGCCCGATGTCCTCGCCCTGGCCGACCTGGTGATCTCCCGCAGCGGCGCGGGCACCATCGCGGAACTGACCGCCCTCGGCAAGGCCGCGGTCTTCATCCCGCTGGCCAGCTCCGCAGGCAACGAGCAGGCCCACAACGCCGCCCACCTGATGGAGGCAGGCGCCGCCGTCGCCCTGCTCGGCGAGGTGACCCCGGCAGGCCTCCAGGAGGCGGTGGCACCCCTGCTCGCGGACCCGGCCCGGCGCGCCGACATGGCGCACCGGGCCCGCTCCCAGGGACGCCCGGATGCGGCGGAGCAGCTGGTCGACGTTCTCCTGTCGGTCGTCAAGGACCACGCCTAGCGAGCCACCGGGCGGGCCGTGCCGAAGGGGGAGGGTATCCCGGCGCGGGCTGCCGCCCGACGTGTGCCGGGCGGCAGCCGGCGGACCCGGGACGAGTGCGGTGCTCACGGTGATGGTGGCGAGCAGGCTGCGGAGCGGCACGGCTCGGTTCCCTTCGGTACGGCTGGAGGCGACTGAAGCGGGACGCGCGGATGCGGCGTGGGGGGGGGGGGGGGCGGGGGCGGCCCCGCCCCCGGCCCCCCCCGGGGGCGGGGGGCCCCCCCCCGGGGGCGGGCCGGCGCGGCGCCGAGCGGCACGCGCCGCGCGCCCG